>NZ_FNPJ01000028.1 GCF_900107265.1 Nitrosomonas sp. Nm33
TAGCCGCGGTCAATGTCGTTTTGCCATGATCCACATGACCTATTGTGCCAACGTTTACATGCGGCTTCAATCGCTCAAATTTACTCTTCGCCATGTTATATCCTTATCTTCAATAATTATTTGCTTTTATTGATAATCGCTTCAGCAACACTTTTTGGTGCTTCTGAATAATGTTTAAATTCCATTGTATATGTCGCTCTGCCCTGTGTTGCGGAACGCAAAATAGTTGAATAACCGAACATTTCTGCCAATGGAACTTCTGCTCTTATAATCTTGAAACCCATTGTATCATCCATGCCCTGAATCATGCCGCGCCTTGATGACAAATCACCAACGACATTCCCCATAAACTCTGCTGGTGTTTCCACTTCGACCGACATCATTGGTTCCAACAATACTGGACTGGCTTTTCTCATACCATCCTTAAATGCAATCGAAGCAGCCATTTTAAATGCGTTCTCGTTTGAATCAACGTCGTGGTAAGAACCATCAAACAAGGCAACTTTAACATCTACCACTGGATAACCAGCTAGAACTCCTGATCCCAAAGTGTCCAGCAATCCTTTCTCTACTGCTGGTATGTATTCACGAGGAACCACGCCACCTTTGATTTCATCAATAAACTCAAACCCTTTTCCAGCCTCGTTGGGCTCCATTCTTAACCAAACATGTCCATACTGGCCACGGCCACCACTTTGCTTGATAAACTTACCCTCGATCTCAACTTTTTTCTTGATTGCTTCACGATAGGCTACTTGTGGCGCACCGACATTTGCTTCAACACTAAACTCTCGTCTCATCCGGTCCACAATGATCTCTAGGTGCAACTCACCCATCCCAGATATGATCGTTTGACCCGACTCCTCATCAGTACGCACACGAAATGACGGATCTTCCTGCGCCAAACGATTTAGCGCGATCCCCATTTTTTCTTGATCATTCTTAGTTTTTGGTTCGACAGCCACATGTATTACCGGCTCTGGAAATTCCATGCGCTCCAAGGTTATAACATGTTCCTGATCGCACAAAGTATCACCGGTTATTACCTCTTTCAAGCCAACAGCAGCAGCGATGTCACCTGCGCGCACTTCTTTGATTTCTTCGCGCTGATTGGCGTGCATTTGTAATAATCTTCCAATTCGCTCTTTTCGACCCTTAACTGGGTTATAAACGGTATCCCCTGATGTAACCACACCGGAATACACACGGAAGAAAATTAGCTGGCCAACATATGGGTCGGTAGCAATTTTGAAAGCTAAGCTAGAAAACGGTTCATCATCACTTGCATGACGCTCATCCTTTTCACCACTTTCCGTTGCGCCCTGAATAGCAGGAATATCTGATGGAGAAGGCATATATTCCACCACTGCATCCAGCATGGCCTGCACACCTTTATTTTTGAAAGCCGAACCACACAGCATTGGGACAATTTCATTAGCCAGAGTTCGCGCTCTTAAACCCTGCTTTATTTCAGCTGCTGAAAGCACCCCTTCCTCAAGGTATTTATTCATTAACTCTTCCGAAGCTTCTGCAGCAGACTCTATCATTTTCTCTTGCCAAGTCTTCGCATCATTCTTCAAATTATCGGGAATATCTCGCTCCTCAAATCTCATACCCTGAGAAGTTTCATCCCAATAAATAGCTTTCATTTTTACCAGATCGACAACGCCCTCAAATCTATCTTCTGCACCTATTGGTAATTGAATAGGCACAGGATTAGCTTTCAAACGTGTTTTTATCTGCTCTAAAACACGCATGAAATTTGCACCTGAGCGATCCATTTTATTTACAAAGGCAAGTCGTGGCACCTTATACTTATTAGCCTGCCGCCAAACCGTTTCAGTTTGGGGCTGCACTCCACCGACCGCACAAAATACTGTACATGCACCATCCAGCACTCTCAGGGAACGCTCTACCTCAATAGTGAAATCCACGTGACCGGGTGTGTCGATTATATTTATACGATGCTCCGGATAATTACTTGCCATCCCTTTCCAGAAACAGGTTGTCGCAGCCGAGGTGATTGTGATACCACGCTCCTGCTCTTGCTCCATCCAATCCATCGTTGCCGCACCATCATGAACCTCCCCTAACTTATGGGATACGCCGGTGTAAAACAAAACACGCTCTGTCGTTGTTGTTTTCCCAGCATCAATATGCGCCATGATTCCAATGTTGCGATAGCGTTCTATGGGCGTTTTTCTAGACATTAATCTAAACTCTTATCTTATATTACGAACTAAATATTTAACTGACAAAACTCTTCACTAAGTGCTTGATTGGCGCTTATTTGGCCAAGTTCAAATCTTTGTAAATCTATTAAAATCGATAATGAGAGAATGCTTTATTTGACTCCGCCATGCGATGCACCTCTTCACGCTTCTTAATTGCTCCACCACGACCCTCTGAAGCCTCTATTAACTCTCCAGCCAAGCGTATATCCATAGACTTCTCACTGCGTTTACGAGCAGCATCCCGCAACCAGCGCATTGCCAACGCACTACGACGCACCGATCTCACCTCTACTGGAACTTGATAATTAGCACCACCAACACGCCGACTTTTAACCTCGACGATAGGTCTAATATTTGCCATCGCCTGAGTAAACACCTCCACAGGATCCTTGCCAGTTTTTTTCTCAATTTGTTGCATCGCGCCATAAATTATTCGCTCCGCTACCGACTTCTTTCCTTGGATCATCAATACGTTTACAAATTTAGCCACCTCTACATTATGGTATTTCGGATCTGGCAGAATCTCGCGTTTTGGTACTTCTCTACGTCTTGGCATTTACTAACCCCGAACTATTTTATCTTTAATGATTTCACACTCGTCACATTGCACAATCATCATATTGCTAGAAACATCTTATTATGATGCTTTTGGTTTCTTAGAACCATATTTGGATCGTGCTTTCTTACGGTCTTTCACTCCAGCCGTATCTAAACTTCCACGTACAGTATGGTAACGGACCCCAGGCAAATCCTTAACGCGCCCCCCCCGGATTAACACTACTGAGTGTTCTTGCAAGTTATGACCTTCACCACCGATGTAGCTTGTGACTTCAAATCCATTTGTCAATCTTACCCGCGCAACTTTGCGTAAAGCTGAATTTGGCTTCTTAGGAGTCGTTGTATAAACTCGAGTGCAAACACCCCTCTTTTGTGGACAGCTCTCTAGTGCTGGCACTTTACTTTTTACACGCTTTGCTTTTCGCGGCTTTCTTACAAGTTGACTTATGGTTGGCATAATATTTTATTTCTCAATTAAACCTTTGTCTTATTTTTCATCACGATTTTAATATTGGTATAGGTAAACTGCTTTAACTTTATTTCATCTTATCTTGACTCGCCTTTTCTAAAAATCTATTTCTCTCTTTTCCGAGTTCTCATGTTTAAGATCTTAAAAGAGGCAGCTAAAAAGACTGCGGATTGTATGGGGTTTATCTTCTTATGTCAAGAAGGAAGAACAATTATTGTCTGATTTTCATTTATCAAAATTACAAATAAATTACGAAAATACAGTACAGCAGAAATTTTTTATTGCTTTTAAATTAGCTGCATAATTTTCCGGTTAAATAATTTTTCTGGCTACAATTTGCTCAATATTTCTTTGGATATTAACCTATACCTTAAGTTTCTGTTTTTTATCAATCTGATAATTTCTTAAGCCAGCTTTGTTTCTATTCTTTTTTCAACGATTTTCTGAGTTTCGCAGCTATTCGCATTCTAAGCGCATTTAATTTGATAAATCCTGCGGCATCTGCGTGATTATAAGCACCGCGATCATCTTCAAATGTTGCCACCGCCGAATCAAACAAGGAATCAGTTTTAGAATCACGACCAACCACTACTACGTTGCCTTTATAGAGCTTTACCCGCACCCAACCGTTAACATTAAGCTGTGATTCATCAATCATAGCCTGCAACATTTTTCGCTCAGGACTCCACCAATATCCGCTATAAATAAGGGCCGCATAACGTGGCATTAACTCATCTTTTAAATGAGCCACTTCCCGATCTAATGTGACAGACTCAATGGCGCGATGAGCCCGCAACATGATTGTGCCACCTGGCGTTTCATAGCATCCTCGTGACTTCATACCGACATATCTGTTCTCAACCAAATCTAAACGTCCGATACCATGTTTACCACCCAATTGATTTAGTTTTGCGAGAACTGCCGCGGGCGATAACCTTTCTTGATTCAGCGCAACAATATCACCATGCTCAAATTCTAAGTCGAGATACTCTGGTTCATCAGGCGCTTTTTCTGGCGCAACTGTCCATCGCCACATTGATTCTTCGGGCTCTTTTGCCGGATCTTCCAATAGACGTCCTTCATAGGAAATATGCAATAAATTTGCATCCATACTGTACGGAGACCCAGTTTGCTGTTTCATCTCAATTGGAATACCATGTTTTTTTGCATACTCCAAGAGCTTCTCGCGTGAAGTGAGATCCCATTCACGCCACGGAGCAATCACATGGATATCGGGTTTCAACGCATAATAACCAAGCTCAAAGCGAACCTGATCGTTTCCTTTACCCGTTGCGCCATGTGAAACAGCGTCTGCGCCCGTTTCTTGAGCGATCTCAATCTGCCTCTTGGCAATAAGTGGTCTTGCAATACTTGTTCCGAGCAAATATTCCCCTTCATAAACAGCATTTGCACGAAACATTGGAAACACATATTCTCGAACAAACTCTTCACGTAAATCTTCTATATAAATCTCTTTAACGCCAAAGCTTCGTGCTTTTGCACGCGCAGGTTCAATTTCTTCGCCCTGACCAATATCAGCAGTAAAAGTAACAACCTCACACTGATAAACATCTTGCAACCATTTCAATATGACTGAAGTATCTAGCCCACCAGAAAAAGCTAGAACTACCTTGTTAATTTTATTCATAACAAAACAGAATCCCTACAGATTAATTGAAGCATCCGCTTACTTAATTTCCACTTTGCCTAACAATAAATATTCCATTAATGCTTTCTGAGTATGCAATCGATTTTCTGCCTCATCCCAGACCACCGATTGCAGACCATCTAATACCTCAGCAGTCACCTCTTCCCCGCGATGGGCAGGTAAGCAATGCATAAACAGAGCATCCTTCTTAGCATAAGACATCATCTCTTCATCAACACAAAAATCAGCAAAGGCATTTCTTCGAGCTTCTTCTTCGTCTTCAAAACCCATGCTTGTCCATACATCAGTAGTAACAAGATCAGCGTCTTTTACAGCGTCATGTGGACAGGCAAATTCCTCATAATGATCAGTACTATATAGTCCAGCGCGCTCTGGCTCGACTTCATAACCAGGAGGAGTTGAGACATGAACATTAAAATCAAATATTTCCGCAGCCTGTAGCCATGTATTACACACGTTATTGGAATCACCAATCCATGCCACAGTCTTACCGGCAATACTTCCACGATGCTCTATATAAGTAAAAATATCACCCAAAATTTGACAAGGGTGATATTCATCAGTTAACCCATTAATAACAGGAACACGAGAATATTCTGCGAAACGTTCAATTATACTATGCTCATAAGTGCGAATTACGACTATATCCACCATTCGCGAAATTACTTGCGCTGCATCCTCTACAGGTTCACCGCGACCTAGTTGAGTATCCCTGGTTGAGAGATAAATAGCATTCCCACCTAACTGATACATCCCCGCCTCAAATGATAATCGTGTACGCGTAGAATTCTTATCAAAAATCATCGCTAGAGTCCGGTCCGTCAGCGGCCAATATTGTCGATATTGCTTGAACTCATTTTTAATCCAGCGCGCCCGCTCGAACAAATATTCAAACTCTTTGCGGGTTAAATCGCTAATCTTCAGAAAATGCTTTATTTGCATAAAATGACTGATTTAATTTGATGAATCAGGTCTGTCACGCGTGATCATATTCGCAGTTTGACTTGCCAAGAATCCATCAATAATTTCAGAAGCAATATCAACCACTTGCTTAGCCTCTGCTTGATTCATTACCAGAGCAGGTAACAACCGCACCACTCTTTCCGAAGTTACATTAATCAATAGTCGATTTTTTAGGGCCTCCTTAACCAGCTCACTGCAAGGCACAGGAAGTTCAACACCCAGCATGAGCCCTTGACCCCGAATTTGTATCACATCAAGCCAACGAGCAAGCTTTTCCTTAAACTGATCTCGTATAAAACTACCCACCTGAACTGCATTCTGCATCAAACGGTCTTTTTCAATCACATCCAAGGTAGTTAGCGCTGCTGTGCAAGCAAGGGGATTACCCCCAAACGTCGAGGCATGATTGCCAGGCTTAAACACCTCTCCCGCCTCACCTTTTGCAATACAAGCACCAATAGGTACACCAGAACCCAGACCTTTTGCTAGCGTCATAACATCCGGCATGATACCGCTATGCTGGAATGCAAACCATTTTCCTGTGCGACCAATACCACATTGCACCTCATCAAGCATTAGCAGCCAGCCATTCTGATCACATAATTGACGTAAACCTTGCAGATAATTGATTTGCGGAAAATTGACGCCTCCTTCACCCTGATAAGTTTCCACTAACACTGCTACGACGTTCTTATTATTATCAGCAATCTGAGCTACCGCATTAAGGTCATCATAGGGAACACGCACAAAACCAGCAAGCAATGGCTCAAAACCAGCCTGAGCTTTACGATTACCCGTTGCAGTCAAAGTCGCCATAGTACGGCCGTGAAAGGATCGCTCCATCACTATGATTGTAGGTAATTCAATTCCTTTATTGTGACCATACAATCTTGCCAATTTGATAGCAGCCTCATTTGCCTCTGCTCCTGAATTACAAAAAAATACTCTGTCCATTCCCGACAAAGCAGCCAATCTACCAGCCAGTAATTCCTGTTTTTCGATTTGATAAAGATTTGAAGTATGTATTAATATCCCTACCTGTTCACACAGCACTTTAGTCAATTCGGGATGGCTGTGCCCAAGGCCACATACAGCAATTCCGCAAAGAGCATCAAGATAACAATCGCCACGATCGTCCCATAACCAGACTCCTTCGCCCTTGATAAAAGTTACAGGAAGCCGCAAATAAGTATTCATCAAGTTTGACACAGCGCTACACTCTCACATTTAAGTTTGAAGAAAAGAAAACAAATACGGCGGCATTTGCCGCCGTAAATCGATTAGTAACCGTAACCTTGTATTAAATCTATATTTACTTATTTAGTAAGCTTTTTCAAGGTCTTTTTTGTTTTGTGTTATTTTTAAACATGAAAACATTTTATGATTGAGGCATCTGATCAGCTCAATAGCTTAAATTAATATATTCTGTCATCAAGACTTATTAGCAACTTTTACTTATAAAAAGCTAAGGCTTACGATGCATGCTAAAATATAATATTAATGCTCTGATTCTCTTAGCAAGAAATCAATTTTTATAGTCATATCAAACTTTTCAGCTCAATCCAACAAAATTATATGTGGCGAGCTGAATTCCGAACTCGATAAAATCCATCAAAATGAATCAATTCGCAAAGGAAACTTTATCCATTAGTCTTGAAGAAGAGATGCGGCGCTCCTATCTTGATTATGCTATGAGCGTAATTGTTGGGCGTGCTCTACCCGATGTACGGGACGGGCTAAAGCCAGTCCATCGGCGAGTCCTGTATGCCATGCATGAACTCTCAAATGACTGGAATCGTCCCTATAAAAAATCTGCGCGTATCGTAGGCGATGTCATAGGTAAATATCATCCACATGGCGACACCGCGGTATATGACACAATTGTCCGGATGGCTCAAGATTTTTCTTTACGTTATATGCTAATCGATGGACAAGGCAACTTTGGTTCGGTTGACGGTGATAATGCCGCAGCCATGCGTTATACCGAAATTCGAATGTCGCGTATCGCGCACGAATTACTTGTCGATCTTGATAAAAATACTGTTGATTTCGGGCCTAACTATGACGGCTCTGAGCAAGAGCCACTCATTTTTCCTGCAAAGATTCCTAACTTACTCATCAACGGTTCTTCCGGAATCGCGGTAGGCATGGCGACTAATATTCCGCCACACAATCTAACTGAAGTAATCGATGCCAGTCTTATGTTACTTAGTAGTCCAGAAACCAGTATAAATGAGTTAATGGAATATATTCAAGCACCTGATTTCCCTACAGCTGGCATTATTTATGGTACAGCGGGTATAAGAGATGGTTATCATACTGGGCGAGGTCGGGTGATCATGCGAGCACGCACGCATTTTGAAGACATAGATAAAGGCAATCGCCACAGCATCATCATTGATGAATTACCTTATCAGGTAAACAAAGCTAATTTACTCATACGTATCGGTGAACTAGTACGTGATAAAAGAATCGAGGGTATTTCTGAATTGCGAGATGAGTCTGATAAATCAGGCATGCGTGTAGTCATTGAACTGAAGCGCGGCGAAATTCCTGAAGTAGTCCTGAATAATCTGTACAAAGAAACACAGATGCAAGATACCTTTGGGATGAACATGGTAGCCCTGGTAGATGGTCAACCTCGCCTACTGAATCTAAAACAGATATTAGAAGCATTTCTGCGTCATCGACGTGAAGTAGTCACGCGCCGCACCAGCTTTGAGTTAAAAAAAGCGCGTGAACGCGGACACTTACTCGAGGGCTTAGCGGTAGCATTATCCAATGTAGATGAAATTATCGCGCTCATCAAAGCTGCATCCACACCTTCCGATGCTAAAAGAGCACTCATGTCTAGAGTTTGGCGCTCCCAACTGGTAGAAGAAATGCTCACGCGAGCAATGGTCGATGCAAAAGCTTTCCGTCCAGAGGGATTAGCAGCTGAATTTGGTTTATTCGACCAAGATTATCGCCTGTCTGATACACAAGCTCAGGCGATCCTAGATCTTCGCCTTCAGCGCCTTACAGGCCTAGAGCAAAATAAAATAACTGATGAATATAGGGAAATCATCGATAAAATCATTGATCTTCTTGATATCCTTGCTAGTCCGGAGCGAATTACTGCCATTATTTCGGAAGAACTCACTGGTATAAAGCAGCAATTTGGCGATAAACGTCGCAGTGAAATCGTTATTGATGCCCAAAATTTAAACACAGAAGATTTGATTACACCAGCCGATGTGGTCATTACATTATCGCATGCGGGTTACATCAAATCACAGTTGATGGATGATTATCGAGCTCAAAAACGTGGTGGGCGCGGAAAATTAGCGATAACTACCAAAGAAGATGATTTCATTGACAATATGTTCATCGCCAACACCCATGATTATATTTTGTGTTTTTCCAGCCTGGGGCGTGTGTATTGGGTTAAGGTTTATAATGTCCGTCAGGGGAGTCGATCTTCCCGAGGAAAACCCATAAACAATCTGGTACAGCTGGAAAAGAATGAAAAAATCAATGCGGTATTACCGGTAAAAACATTCGACGATAATCGTTATATTTTTATGGCGACCTCTTTCGGTACTGTTAAAAAAACACCTTTATCTGAATTCTCACGACCACGCAATAATGGAATTATCGCAATTGATCTCGATGAAGGTGATTATCTCATCGGTGTCGCATTAACCGAAGGAAAGCATGATGTCATGCTGTTTTCGGACAACGGTAAAGCCATGCGTTTCGACGAAAATGATGTTCGACCAATGGGGCGCAATGCGCGCGGCGTACGCGGAATGAAGCTCGGCGCTGGTCAGAAAGTTATTTCACTGCTTGTCGCTGAAAACGAGGAACTCGCTGTCTTGACGGCAACCGAAAATGGATACGGCAAGCGTACCCCGATCAGCGAATATACTCGCCATAACCGTGGCACACAGGGCATGATCGCAATCATCACCAGCGCACGTAACGGCAAAGTGGTAGCAGCACAACTTGTCAAACCAGATGATGAAATCATGCTGATCACAACAGGTGGTGTATTGATTCGAACCCGTGTCAATGAAATTCGTGAAATGGGTCGTGCTACGCAAGGTGTTACACTCATTAACCTAGATCAGGGAGAAAAACTTGCTGGGCTGGAAAGAGTGATTGAAACTGATGAAACATAGGATCAATTTTTTTAACAATCCAGGAATCTACCGATGAACATAACCTACAACTTCAGCGCGGGACCAGCTGTATTGCCCAAAGAAGTTCTCCAACGAGCTCGTGACGAGATGCTGGATTGGCATGGCAGCGGCATGTCTGTCATGGAGATGAGTCATCGCGGTGAAGAGTTTATGTCCATCGCCGCCAAAGCCGAAAGTGATTTACGTGAATTAGCAAATATTCCTGATCACTACAAGATACTTTTTCTTCAGGGAGGCGCTTCCAGTCAATTTGCCATGGTGCCAATGAACCTTCTGCACGAAAAAAAGAGTGCTGATTACGTCAACACTGGTCAATGGTCTCAAAAAGCTATCGATGAAGCAAAAAAATATTGCACGGTTCATATCGCTGCTTCAGCAGAAGACGCTCATTTTACCTATGCTCCCACACTCGATAAATGGGAAATTGACCCTCATAGCGCTTATGTTCATTACACACCCAACGAAACCATTGGTGGAGTGGAATTCAACTGGGTGCCTGATCTCACACAAGTGAAAGGCGGAAGGGCTGATATTCCCCTGGTAGCCGATATGTCTTCCAACATTTTGTCACGCCCGCTGGATGTCACACCATTTGGACTTATTTACGCTGGTGCACAGAAAAATATCGGTCCAGCTGGGCTTGTGGTTGTTATCGTACGCGAGGACTTACTAGGTAGGCCGATAAATGGTACTCCGACCATGTATCATTATAAAACTCATGCAGAGCATCACTCCATGTATAACACACCACCTACCTACCTAATTTATATCATGGGTCTCGTGCTTGAGTGGCTGAAACAAAAGGGCGGATTAGCGGCAATGGAGATGATCAATATCTCCAAATCCAAATTACTTTATGATTTAATCGATTCTGGTGATTTCTATCAATGTCCAGTTGCCAGACCCGACCGGTCACGTATGAATATTCCGTTTACACTGAAAGATGCTGCACTCGATAATGAATTTCTAAAACAAGCCAAGGCACGTGGATTACTTCAGTTAAAAGGCCACCGTTCTGTGGGTGGAATGCGAGCCTCGATCTATAATGCCATGCCCTATGAAGGGGTCATGGCTCTGGTTTCTTTCATGAAAGAATTTGAGAAGATCTATGGCTGACCAGACGCAAAGGATTTTTAATATCCTCACGCTTAATCAAATTTCAACAGTTGGATTGAAGCGTTTTCCCTCAGATTGCTACCATATCGGTAGTGATTTAACTAACCCTGAAGCCATTTTGGTACGTTCGCACAATATGCTGAATATGGACATACCCAAAAGCGTTATCGCAATTGGGCGAGCGGGTGCTGGCACAAATAATATTCCTGTTAACGAAATGAATCATCGGGGTGTTCCAGTATTTAATACACCAGGTGCCAATGCTAATGCTGTCAAAGAATTGGTATTAGCCGGCATGTTAATAGCAGCACGCAATCTTATTCCTGCATTTCGCTTTGTGGAAAGTTTGCAAGGTAATGATCAAGTCTTGCACAAGCAGGTTGAAGATCACAAAAAAAAATTCTTGGGAGTGGAATTGCCCAAGCGGACACTTGGCATCATTGGTTTGGGCAAAATTGGACGACTCGTTGCTGATGCTGCCATTAAGCTTGGCATGAGAGTATTGGGATATGATCCGAAAATTACTGTTGATTCTGCCTGGAGTCTCTCTTCAGAGGTACAAAAAGCCCACAGTATCGAAGATCTGTTACGCCACAGTGATTTCGTTTCGTTGCACGTGCCTCTGATGGATTCTACTTATCATCTCATCAACGATGAGCTTATCCACTATCTAAAGCGAGATACAATACTTCTTAATTTCTCCCGTGATGCTATTGTTAACGAAGATGCAGTTCTTGCTGGAATCAAGAATAATAAGATTAAATACTATGTATGTGATTTTCCAAGTCAAAAATTACAGCATCAGGAAGCAGTCATTACGCTACCTCACCTGGGAGCATCCACTCAGGAAGCAGAAGAAAATTGCGCAATAATGGTTGTTAATCAATTGATGGATTATCTACAACACGGCAATATTATTAATACGGTTAATTTTCCGGATGTAGTGATGGAACGAGGATCACCCTATCGGGTTGCAGTTGCCAACGCCAATGTTCCCAATCTTTTAGGTCAAATATCAACTTGCATGGCTAAAGCGGAACTGAATATACATAATATGACCAATAAGTCGCGTGGTGAAATGGCCTATACCCTGGTAGATACAGACAGCCCAGTACCAGAAAATGTGATTGACGATCTTTCTGGAATTACCGGTGTCTTACTGGTACGCTATTTGCCCATTCCGGCAAAAAATTCAGACTAATATTGATTTCCCATGACTGAACAACTCAAACAGTTGCGAGATAAAATCGATTCGATTGATAGCGAATTACTCAAACTCATCAATGCGCGTGCTGAATTAGCACAACAGATCGGCCATCAGAAAAATGGTGTAACCTACCGTCCTGAACGCGAATCTCAGGTATTAGCACGCCTACAGCAATTAAATCCTGGGCCACTCACCAATGAGCGTATCATACAATTGTTCACGGAAATCATATCGGCCTGCCGCGCGATGGAAGAACCCTTGACTGTTGCTTATCTTGGCCCTCAAGGAACCTTTTCTGAAGAAGCTGTAACTAAGCATTTTGGCAGCACGGTGGCAACTCTGGCCTGCAATTCGATTGATGATGTCTTTCGCAAAGTAGAATTAGGTACTGCTAGTTATGGTGTTGTCCCTGTGGAAAACTCTACAGAAGGTGCTGTCGGACGGACTATGGATTTGCTGTTACAAACCTCACTCACTGTATGTGGTGAAATAGAATTGCCAGTCCATCAGTGTTTGATGGCACAACAGACAGATCTAACAGCTATTCAAAAAATTTACTCCCACCCACAATCATTTGCGCAATGCCTTGGGTGGGTGAACAAACATTTACCCAATTTACAAGCCATAGCACGCATTGATACCGCAAGCAATGCTGATGCAGCTCGAATGGCTGCAACAGACAAAAGCGCTGCTGCTATTGCAGGAAAAAAAGCTGCTGACGTGTTTGGTCTTACGATCTGCGCCAAGAATATTGAAGATGATCCGAACAATACCACCCGATTTCTAGTTATTGGCACACAGCAAGTTTCTGCCTCCGGCAAGGATAAAACCTCAATTGTCACATCGACAAGTAACCGTCCTGGCGCCATCCATGAACTATTAGCCCCTTTTGCCCGCTATCAAGTCAGTATGAGTCGGCTAGAGTCCCGGCCTTCTCGTAGAGGGCTCTGGGAATATGTATTTTTTATCGATATAGAAGGCCATCAAGAAAATGAGAACGTTGCAAAAGCGCTTGAAGAAATTCGAGACAAAGCAACTTTCCTTAAAATACTTGGCTCATATCCAGTCGCGTAATAATTTGCGCCTATTCCTGATCTTGGTAATTTTTTAATTCAATATTATTTTCCAGTTTTAGTATTCAAATCTTATGAAACTTTGTGAACTTGCACCAGAATGTATCCGAGCTATACACCCTTATCAGCCAGGCAAACCCATTTCAGACTTGGTACGAGAGCTCGGCCTGGAAAAATACGGTGTTATCAAACTTGCATCCAATGAGAATCCACTCGGAACAAGCCCATTGGCTATGGAAGCAATGATTAACGCACTCCAAGAAATTGCTCGATATCCTGATGGAAGTGGTTTTGAACTGAAAAATGCCTTATCAAAACACTATGGCGTAAATGTCGATCAAATTGTACTGGGGAATGGTTCGAATGATGTGTTGGAACTCGCTGCTCGTATCTTCCTGAAACCAGGTGCTTCAGCTGTTTATTCACAACATGCTTTTGCAATTTATCCACTACTGGCGCAGGCATTAGGAGCGCATGGTATTACCGTTCCTGCCCGACTTTATGGCCACGATCTGGTTGCCATGCTCAATGCCATCACACCAGAAACACGAATTGTCTTTATCGCTAACCCCAATAATCCCACAGGCACACTCTGCGATGCTGATGACTTATTACGTTTTCTTGAGCGGGTTTCACCGGACGTCTTGGTTATTTTGGATGAAGCCTACGATGAATATCTACCTGAAGCTAATAAAGCCAATAGTATTTCGTGGTTGAGAAAATTTCCAAATCTGTTAATTACACGCACCTTTTCAAAAGCATACGGCCTAGCAGGCATTCGGGTAGGATTTGCGCTGACCAACCCTGATTTGGCAGACTTGATGAACCGTATCCGCCAACCGTTCAATGTCAATAGTATTGGATTAGTGGGTGCGCTCGCTGCGTTACAAGATATCGAATTTGTCAAACGCTCCTATGCGCTCAATCGAGCGGGCATGCTGCAAGTAACCAATGGGCTGCGCCAATTGGGGGTGGAATATATTCCCTCTTACGGGAATTTCATCAGCTTCCGCGTGAGAGGTGATGCTACTAATGCAATTAAGGTTTACCAAAGCCTACTTGAGCAAGGCGTTATCGTACGGCCACTGGGTGTTTACGAAATGCCCCATCATTTAAGGGTTACCATCGGATTGGAATCTGAGAACCAGAAATTCCTGTATGATTTGGAACAAGTATTGAAAACCTCCCTTTGAAGATCAATGTCCAGAATCATGATAACCCTATAATCCATCTAAAAGTACGCAAACATGACTTCTCCCCTACTGCACAAGCTAGTTGTCATCGGCGTCGGTCTGATTGGAGGTTCCTTTGCATTGGCATTGCGTCATGCTGGAATGGTCAAGCATATCGTTGGCATCGGACGTAGCAGAAAAAATATGCAGCGTGCTCTTGAGCTGGACATCATTGATGAAGTAGCGGATAGCTTGGCATCTGCACTAAAAGACGCGGATTTTGTCCTGCTTGCCATGCCCGTAGGTCAAACCAGCAACATCATGGCACAGATCGCTCCCTTTCTCGAGCCTGGAACGATTGTCTCTGATGTTGGAAGTACCAAACAAGATGTAATATTCGCTGCACGTACTCATCTTGCCCGGCATCTCACTCACTTCGTTCCCTGTCATCCTATTGCCGGAACTGAATTCAGTGGTGCTGAAGCTGCCAGTACCCATTTGTTTCGCGACAAACATCTGATCATCACTCCCTTGGCAGAAAATAATGATCAGGCAATCAACCTAGTCTCAACACTCTGGCAGCATTGTGGTGCAAAAATCTCTTGCATGACGGCTGATCAGCACGACCGGATACTCGCCATCATCAGCCACCTGCCTCACATTCTAGCGTTTACGCTCATGAATCACGTTCGAACCAACATTGAAGACAAACCTGAAGAGGTATTGCGCTTTGCGGGCAGCAGTTTTCGTGATTGCACTCGCATTGCAAGCAGCTCGCCGGAAATGTGGCGCGACATCTGTCTTGCTAACCAGGAAATGTTACTTAAACAAATTGATATCTATCAGAATGAGCTAACCAGCCTGCGCACTATTCTAGCAAACAACGATGGGGAAGCACTCGAAAGGGCATTTGCGAATGCTCGCGAAACACGGCAACAATGGCTAAAAAACTATTAGATTCCCAAGCAACCGCGCTATGGAACCACTTCTCTGCAGGTTTATTCTGTAAATATGGAAAAAGAAGCAAGTAGCTTGATCGAACTTCCTATTGAAAGAGTAGTCTTTTTATTGTTTATTAATCTTAATTTAAGAATAAAAAAGCAACTATGTATCGACATCTGATTACGTTTATCACCTTTGTCATATCTCTTATATTATTTAAGGAAGCCAACGCTCAGCAACCCAATGCGAAAGTGCCTGCTGGTTTAACTAAAATGACGACAGTTGAAGGTATCTCGGAATATCAACTTACCAATGGATTACGCATCCTGCTTGCTCCGGATAACTCACTCGACTCGATTACGGTCAATGTCGTTTATCTTGTTGGTTCACGTGATGAAGGCTACGGCGAATCAGGCATGGCGCATCTGCTCGAACACCTTTTATTCAAAGGAACGGAGCAATTTTCCGACATCAAAAATGAATTTACCAAACGCGGTGCCCGTTGGAACGGTACCACTTCCTATGATCGCACCAATTATTTTGAAACTTTTACCGCCAGCGCGGATAATCTTGACTGGGCACTTCGCTTAGAAGCTGATCGCATGGTCAATTCACGCGTTGCAAAATCAGATCTCGATAGCGAAATGACCGTGGTACGCAACGAATTCGAAGCCGGTGAAAACAGTCCCTTCAGCGTGCTAGCTGACCGCATGACTTCGGCAGCTTATTCCTGGCACAATTATGGCCGTTCCATCATTGGTTCACGCTCAGATATCGAAAATGTACCAATTGAGCGATTGCAGGCTTTCTATCGTCATTATTACCAGCCAGATAATGCTGTGCTTGTCGTTGCAGGAAAATTCGAGGAGGCTGAAGCATTAAAAATGGTGGCGCGTCATTTTGGTCCTCTTCCACGCCCGACGCGCAAACTGCAAAAAACCTATACAGCCGAACCAACGCAAGACGGTGAACGCATGGTTAAGCTGCGGCGTGTGGGTGATACCCAGATTGCCGCCACACTTTATCATATTCCTTCTGGCGCACATCCTGAGTATGCTGCGATTGATCTACTGGTCACCATCCTTAGAGAAGTTCCTGGCGGCAGATTGCACAAAGCACTAGTAGAGTCTAAACATGCAACCTCCATTCTGGGTTTTGAACGACAGTTGCGGGAAGCAGGGTATGCTTTTTTCGGCGCAAATCTACGACCCGACATGTCACTGGATACTGCGCGCGATGACCTGATCAATACCATCGAATCGCTCGCTGCTCACCCGATTACTGCCGAAGAGCTTGAGCGCGCTCGTACTCGCCTGCTAAATGAAATTGAACAACTACTTGCCGATACACGCAAGTTCTCCATCACGCTCACTGAATACATTGCCATGGGTGATTGGCGATTACTGTTCCTGCATCGCGATCGCATCAAACAAGTAACACTCGATGAGGTACAGCATGCCGCTAATAATTATTTCAAACCAAGCAATCGGACATTGGGTTTATTTATCCCTACTTCGACACTTGATCGTGCCGAGATACCAGCAGTCCCAGATGTAGCCCTCATGCTTGAAGGATATCGTGGTGATCCCAGCGTAAGCGCTGGAGAAGCCTTTGATCCCACACCCACGAATATTGAAGCAAGAATTGTTCGTGCTACCTTACCTGGAGGCATGAAGCTTGCCATGTTACCCAAGAAAACCCGTGGTGGTACAGTCGTGGCATCACTTTTACTGCATTGGGGTGATGAGGAAAGCACACAAAACCGGGCTACAGCATGTGATATAACAAGCGCCATGCTGATGCGCGGTACGAAACACCATACTCGTCAAACGCTACGTGACACATTCGACAGACTCAAAGCACAGGTCGACGTTAATAATGAAGGCGTTTCCATTGAAACAGTACGCGCCAATCTCCCCGATACACTCAGACTGGTTGCTGAAGTATTGCGCGAACCAACTTTTCCTGAAAAAGAGTTTGAACAGCTAAAACTCGCAATGCTGTCATCCATCGAAAGCAAGCGAAGTGAACCTGGCGCCCAGGCAAGCTTGCTCATGGAGCGTCATCTTGCTCCTTACCCTGCCTCGCACTGGCATTACACACCTACACTAGAAGAACGTATTGAGCGCATCAATGGGCTGACCCTTGCCGAAGTAAAGCAATGCCATAGTGAGCTATTTGGTGCTTCGGACAGTGAATTTTCTATCATAGGTGATTTTGAGCCGGAAGAAATTCTCCAGCTCACACGACAGCTTTTTGGTGACTGGAAAAGTCCACGTCCCTACCAACGTATTCCTGTGCCCTATCAAGACATCACCCCCATCAATCATGACCTTGAAACACCAGATAAAGCCAATGCCGTATTTCAAGCTGGTATGAACCTAAGGTTGCGTGATGATCATCCTGATTATCCTGCTCTGATTGTAGGCAATTATCTTCTTGGTGGCTCGGCCGACTCAAGATTATGGCGCCGCATCCGCGAACAGGAGGGCTTGTCCTACAATGTCGCATCGACTCTCTCAGCCAGTACTTTTGATGAACAAGGTGAATTCAATATATATGCCATCTATGCGCCGGAAAACCGTGCACGTGTCGAGTCGGCCGTGAAGGAAGAACTGGAGCGCGTAATGAAAGAAGGTTTCACTACAGAAGAAGTTGAAACAGCCAAGGCTGGTTATCTCCAAGCACGGCGCATCGCCCGTGGACAAGATAAAGCACTTGCTGAACGTCTGGCTAATTACCTGACACGCAAGCGCACCATGCAATGGGATATCGAGTTTGAAACCAGAATTGCAGCGCTCACTCCAGAATCGATTCTCGCTGCATTGCGCAAGCATCTCGATTTCAACAAGCTGACGATTATAAAAGCTGGCGACTTTTCCAAAGTCACCACTGCTACTGCTTCACAATAACTTAAAGCGATCTCAATAATCGCTATGGAGTGATGATAAGTAACAACGCTCGGAGCCCTGGAAATACACTGCGCTCCGAGCTCCGAGCATAGAGAAGTGCAATACATTCCTTAATATCTCTGTTAAAAGAATCTGGCAAAACAAGCAAGAGGTTGGGTGTGCCTTGCACCGTATTCACTTCGCTTACTTATTGAGACCTTCCCTCGCAATCCCCATCTTGGGCTCAGGCTCACTCGCTGCAAAATCGAGTTCTACTTTCGCGCCATCTGGATCGTGACAAAAAAGCTGCCACGTTTGTTGACCTATGAGTCGATGGAGCTTGAACGCAATACCGTGCAGGTTGAGTTTATCCACAACTGACTGGAGATTGGATGCAGTAAACGCCATGTGATCAATGACGCCCTGCGCATCTGCTGGTAAAGGTCTGCCTGCAATGATATGTAGAATGGCTTGGTCGCCGGAATAAAGCCAAGCACCTGGAAAAGAAAAAGGTGGGCGATATCCTTCCGTTAATCCAAGCACGTCAATATAAAAAGCCTTGCACTTGTCCAGATCGCTGGTCAGCACTGTAAAATGGTTCATACCCTTGATTGCCATTTTGATTTCCCAGAATTTGTCATTTTTTTATAGTCTAAGTGACGCAACATTTCAACCCGGATATTTTGCCAGGACGCGGGATGATGATGAAGAGATTTGCGAGCGGATTTACGTATCCCGCGCCAAGCCGATATCCACGAATATTGGTGCGGAGTGGGGGCGGAGAAATGCTGCAAATCTCCCGCCAGCATCCGCGAAAGCCAACGGTACAAATTGGATTTCCGTAAATCTGTCCAGAAACACTTGTTCATCAATTTTTGCATTGTAGTAAAAGCCGACTTGGTGAAATATTCGGGTTAAGCACATTTTTCTCAAGGCAAATTAAAAATCATGCGACCTTACCAATTGACTGATGAATCATTTAATCTTAACCAAGACAAAAGACAATGGGTAATTTCATAGCCATATTGAATATATGGCAAGAAAGCCCTGCGGTGTTAAAAACAGGCTCAAAATGCTCATTTATCAGATATAAACCCCGCTTTTTTCGCCTGTTTTTGCCTATCATCGACTGCCTCGAATACGTTTTTCAACGGCCTGTTAATGTCGAGGTAGTTACCAGACACTACACCCCGCTTCGAGGTTGAAGGTACTGATCTTTTATCAGTACCTTCCGGTCTTTGTAATCAAGCTGAGCTATGCTGTTGTCAATGAATCAAGGTCGCTTCAATCGCTGCAAAAGTTTTGGCAACTCCTGGAAGTGGAATGGCAATGCCTAACTGCTTTTCGATTTGGGTCAGTGAAAAAATCCCGCATATCGTTGGGGCACCATCAATATCTCCCTCCATAACCAGGGTATGCTGGCGCCCTGCATCACACAAACTAGCAATCACATCCCCAACTTTTGCACGCAGCACTTCCTTGAAGGGAATCACTTCTAAGCAATCGAGTGGTGTCATGATATCCGAGACTAGAATCTCACTACGTTTCATGCGGTATTCCTGAATGAAGCGCAAGGGTTTCTCACCAAGAATATCGGAAGCGGTAATCACCCCCTGCAGAAGATGATCATCATTTAATACAAACAACGAGCGCACCCCTCGTTGCATCATATATTCATTGGCTGACTCCATAGTTGCATGTGGGTCGATCTCAGCAACATGACTATGCCGCAAATCAGTCATAATTTCGAGCGCAGGCGATTCCATTGTCACAAATTTTGGCGGAGTTGGGTGGGCAATCCGAACAGCACCTGTTAAGTGTTGTGCAGGAAGTACATGGTATTCAGTCATGATAACATCCTCCATGGTTAGTGGATAAGTACGTGAAAGTGAGAAGGATTAAAGCAAGCTTCAGACTATCTTATTTAACTTTACGCTTATCAAAATAGAGGGTCAATACTGCATATTGCGTCGTATTACAAAATATTGTGTATGTTACATCCACCCAAGCTCAGAAACATGCCAAACGCGCACTAGCTGCTTTACTTTGCTCAAGCCTATCAACGATTCAATCAAATCAAACAGCTTCAAAACTGTTTATGGGTTACAACAATAGCTTAATTTTGGTTGTGCAGGAATATTGCGCCGAGCGGGCTGTAGCTGCCTTGAAGCAGATGGTACATGCCATGGTACGAATACGACGTGATGAAATCACTCATTTATTGTCCATGGCAGAGCTTGTTCCAGGCGATATCGTGTTACTTGTGCTATCGAAGCGGAAAAATGGCTGGCGCGCAGCGCGGCATTATTTAATCAGAGCGAGGCGTGGTTTCTTGCTGATTTCTCTTTTTTTAATCCAGGTTTCACTAGCGTTCAATTTCAAATCCCTTGAATGACTGACGGGCACGCTGGTAGGCAAGCGCTGCAAGAGCAAGATCTCCCAAAGCCAGACCGCGGAAAATAAAAGCAGTCTTTTCATCGTCAGAGCAGCGCCCAGCGATGTCACCATTAACCAAACCTGTCAGATCACCACTCACTAACTCAGGATCAACCAGAGGTGTGGACATTTGCGCCTCCTGCTCAATATCATCAATGATAATTCGGTCGAATGTGGGCATACCGTTTTTTAACCAGGATGCAGCCAAGTCAACCGCCGTGACAAAGGCACCTGGCTTCAACCAGCGTGCATCAAGAAAGGGAACGAGCTCGGGCGAAAGGGTAATGGTCGAAATTATCAGATCAGCGTCACTCACCGCTTCCCAGGCACTCTTGCTAGCGACTGCCAATAGACCCAGCTTTTCCGCTGCCTGACATAAAGCTTCCCGGTTTGCGCTTCCGCGACCGAACACTCGAATTTCCTTTAGAGGAAACAACTCAGAAAAGGCCTGCAAATGGCTGCGTGCCTGAACACCGCAACCGATAAATGCAGCGGTGGAAGCATCAGACTTTGCAAGCTGCCTGGCGGTAACCGCACTCAATCCTGCTGTGCGCATTGCTGTAATCCAATTACCATCCATGACAGCCAGTGGCAGACCTGTATTGCTATCAAGAAGGGTGACCAATGAGTTAATATCCGGGAGTCTATGTTCCCGATTGCGCGGATTGAGAATAAGCGACTTTACAGCCAGAAAAGGTGGATCATCGGCCGCAGACAGTGTCGCCATCATGTATCTGCCATCCGGCGGTGTAATAACAGCCTTCGGTGCATTCCAGACCTGTGACTGTCTACGCCCATGCAAAAGATACTCAATACTTTCGATAATATCTTTTGTCGTGAGAGCCAAGCTCTCAAGCGTCTTATGGGATAGATACAATAAGCTCTCAGGCTGTTCCATTTCTACTACCCATTTTTCATTACCTTGAAACTCAGAATGACTGCTATGGCAGGTACAAACGTATAAGCAATCCGAAGAAAGATCTAATCAGTATGATTAAGCGCCCATCTCACGATATCTGCCATTCCCATAGCTCCCGACTGATGTGCCACCTCACGACCGTGCTGAAACAACACCAGCGTCGGGATACTGCGAATAGCGAACTGGGCACCCAGCATCTGCTCAACCTCGGTATTGACCTTGGCCAGACGCACTTTGGGCTCAAGCTGGGTGGCGGCCTGAGCAAACTGAGGCGCCATCATTTTGCAGGGACCACACCATGGCGCCCAGAAATCTACTAACAACGGAATATCATTATGGCTAATATGCTGCTGAAAGGTGGACTCAGTCAATTCAACGGGATGACCATCAAACAGTAGCCGGTGACATTTACCACATTTCGGTGCTTCACTCAGTCGCGCAGAAGGAATACGATTGATAACATCACACTGCGGACAAACAATATGCATAGACTCGTTCATTATATCTTCCTAATCAAAGATTACCGATCTCCCTATTAGCCAAATTACACTCAAACCAGCATCTGTACATCGCCTGATCAACTACCAGGGCGATCAGTCATGGCATAAATTTGTAAAACTGTAGCGCATCCTCAAACAGGCTATCAAGCGTCTTCTGATGCAAGTAAGGCATGTGTCCGCCATGGTAGACCTTGAGCTTAATGTTATTACTTATCAGCGGATCCAGCGCCATTTGTTTGATCATTATCTCCGAGGCATAGTATGGGGTGACCAGGTCGAAAACACCATGCACAATCTGCGTCCGCATAGCAGGATTCAGGTTCATGGCCTCTTTCAGATCTGAAAGGGCTTCGGCAAAGCCTTGTTGCCCGCGAATTCCAGATCGCCAATTCCACGATTCAGATACCTCTTCATTTAACAGCAGAAAGGGTATATCAGTTTTAAAATTGAGGCGATCGCGGACATAATTGTTAAAAGCTGCTGTCAGAGGCGCATTGAGCCGCTGGAGATAGAAATCGCTGCCAGTAAGCAGTGATGTAGCTGGCTTTGGATCGATTAGTGTAATCGATCCATCATACAAAGTCAGCACACGACGCTGGTGGGCGAGCAGCGCCTTGGCAAAACGCGCGGAAGGAACACGCCCCATCCCACGTAGCAGGATATCCTTATCCAAACCGATCAATCTACTGATTTGCTCAAGCAAATCCTGTTCGAACGAGCCCGTTGCCAGTCCGCGAAGATAGTCTGACAAGGCGACACGCTCCACTTCCGCTAGCGAAGAACGGGGATCACTCGCCCGGTAGTTTATCTTGTTACTGCGTTCATGGACTGCCGCCACCGCCGCGTAACTCGGCAATAACGACACCCATGGCCACAGGTTGCGCTCATCACTCAAGATAAAACTAAAATCCAGCGCAGGCGAAATCAGGATCAAACCCGTTGGCGCAATACCAAACTTGGATTGCAACCGTTTAGACAGGCGCGCGACCCGGAATCCCCCATAACTCTCACCAACCAGATAAATGGACGATAACCAGCGATTTTCTTCAGTCAGATAGGTACGAATAAAACGAGACAGCGAAACGGTATCTTCCTCAACTCCCCAGGCCTTCGCTTGCGGAGGGGTATTGCCGGAAGATTCCGGTTTCCGCCTAACCTCATCATCTTTCTTGCTGCTTTCGTCATGCCTCACTTCACGACTATAACCCGTTCCGATAGGATCAACGAAAACCAGATCAGTAAAAGCTAGCCAGCTTCTCGGGTTGTCCACGATTCGCGCTGGCGTCGGCGGCACGGTACCATCTGGATTGAAAACCACTCGCTGTGGTCCGAGCGCGCCAAGGTGCAGGTACGCGGAAGCGGCACCAGGGCCACCATTAAATACAAAGGTAAGCGGTCGGGGACACCCACCCTGCTGTTCCCTCGTGTAGGCAATATAGAAAATCTGGCCTATTGGTTTTGATCGTTTATCATAAACCGTGATCGATGCAGCGGTAGCCGTATAGTCAAATTTTACTCCGCCAGCCGTAAAGGTATGCGAAGTAATGGAGCGATTGGAAACATCAAGAACACCTGGTTCGTTCAAAGGCTCTATTTGTACTTGAGCCTTCTCCGGTGCGCTCAGCACAATCGTTACCTGCGACAAGCAGAACCAGGTTGTAACGAATATCCATAACATGCGCGGATTTAGAACAAATTTCCCCGTCATCGTAAGCTCCCCTTCCACAAGCACTAAGTTGGCATTTTATTTACACGCATTAGTTTGCTACCAGCTCAAAGCGACAAAGCGTTGCGTTTCACCCTCACGGATAAGCAGCAACAAACGTTTATCACTGCTGCTTTCTTTGACTGCACGTTGAAACTCGGCAGCACTCTTCACTTCTTTGCGATTTACCTGAAGGACAATCGTACCTGGCTTGATTCCCGCCATGGCAGCAATGGAGCCGCGTCGAACCTCCGTGACGAGTACACCTTCACCCACTATTGCATCAAACTGTTCTGCCAGTTGCGGTGTCAGCGTCTGCACTGTCAAACCAATATCTTCTGCACGTTGCGACGTTTCCTCGGCAAGCTGCTTATCCTTGGTGAGTTTACCGATCGTGATTTCCATGGTTTTTTGCTTGCCATCTCGCAGAATAACTAACTCGACAGTGGTACCGGGAGCAGTCAACGCTACCCGGTTACGCAAACTTCCTACATCTTTGACTGGCTCGCCCTCAAAGCGCTCGATGATATCGCCCTGGCGCAGCCCTGCTTTCTCTGCAGGGGAATGCTTGCTGACCTGAGCAACAAGAACCCCTTGCGATGCTTCAATTCCAAACGATTCTGCCAGGGCAGATGTCAGCTGCTGAATGACGATACCCAAGTAACCACGTGTAACCTCGCCATGTTCAATCAATTGATTGGCAATTGTCTTGGCCAGATTACTAGGGATAGCAAAGCCTACGCCCATGTACCCTCCACTGCGACTAAAGATGGCCGTATTGATGCCTACTGCCTCACCATTCAGATTGACTAATGGGCCACCTGAGTTACCAGGGTTAATTGCAGCGTCGGTTTGAATGAAATCCTCGTAATCATTGATGCCAAGACTCGTTCGCCCCTTGGCGCTGACAACACCAACTGTCAGCGTGTGGCTAAGGCCAAAGGGATTACCAATCGCCACCACCCACTCACCAACCTCCACTTTAGAAGAATCCGCTAACGTGAGTGGGTGATAGCCATGCGCATTGATCTCTATCACCGCGATATCAGATTGCGGATCACGGCCGGTGACCTTGGCCACGAATTCACGATCATCCTGAAATTTCACCCGGATTTTGTCGGCATTTTCTACCACGTGGCTGTTCGTCAGAATATAAGTTTTGTTAGATAGCAGACCGTCCTTGGCTGCAAAAACGAAACCGGAACCCTGTCCCATGACGCGGCGCTCTTCTTGTGGCTTATCAGAGCGTGGCGTCCGAGGAATTCCTGGAAACTGATCACCAAAAAAACGTTTAAAGAAGTCCTCACCAAAAGGTCCCTCATCACCGAACGGTGAAAAAAATGGTGTAACCCCTCTCGATGCTTTACCCTCCACCTGGATGAACACAACGGAAGGTGAAACGGCGCGTGCAACAGAGGCAAATGCCTTACCGGTCTGCCGCAGATTAGCGATAGCATCATCACTTGCATGGCCAGGCAGGGCTAGCAGCCACGCCAGATACAGGAGCTGAGCAAATAAGTTTTTTTTCATATTGTTAGAACCTCCTTTTACACATCTGAGACAAATGAGTGATCTATCTAAGGAAGCCTTGAATAAGTTGCCAAGCAGGATAAAGCGCAAGGCAGACAGAGCGCAGGAAACGGGAAAACAAGCTCAACGAGTTTCGATCAAACAAAATTTTAACGAAACTATGTGAAACTATGTTTTGGCATAGCTACATATCAGAATAGATAGAGCAAGTTTTCGAGCACCAAATATAGACTCCTCTGCACCACTTCACCTGCGTGTAGCACTTATTCCATTTCCAATCAAACATGACACGAAGGCAAGCCGCAGACAGTATTAATAAGACGGCAAGGAGAAGCCGATAAAGTCAGCTTTGATTTAGAAATGGAACTATTCAGAATCTCCTTAATTGAAAAGAAAACAACTTTTAGTAACTATATTCCTGAGACACCGTTTTCATTGCCAGGTTTACTGATTTACGACTTATTCCATTTCCAAATCAAATATGATGCGAAGGCAAGCCGCAGACAGTATTAATAAGATGGCAAAGAATCAAGCCCGCTAACGTGCTTAGAAGGATTCGAGTGCAGCACGTAAACCTTGCAAATTCTTAATCATTTGCTGTTTGATCCGCTGGCGGCCGATGCTGCGCTTTAAGCTGTTAGTAACCTGGTCAGTTGAAGTTCTGTGTGTATAAAACACGATAGAGCCATCACGGTACGGCAGGCAACCCAAGATCAGATGACTGGAGTTGTAAGAATGGCCGACAAAGAATTGTCTGGTAATAATTACTGAAGCAGCATCAGTTGTTAACACGATACGATGGCTGAGAATTGCCGTAGGTCGATTTTGCACTTGTCGATTGAGCCAAAAAAATCGTTCTTCAGTATCGGCTGGCAGCTGGGTCGGATAATTTAACCAGACCTTTTGTAAAGCTGGAGAAAAGTGCGCCAGCAATTTGCTGTTAGCAGCTGCTATGCGTAATTCGTCAACAAGATTGACATCTGCTCGTTTGCGTACGTAAGGCGCGAGTCCAGCCAGACCATGCTTACTATAAGCTTGCCAGCGCTGCAATAAGATCTGCTGGTAATGCTGCGATACGCTTGTAACCAAAGCCGCTTCGTCGGCATCGGTCAATTTTTCTCTAAGAGAAGCAAAGCTATCAATTTCCTCGGCAGACAAATTGAATTGATCACCCGCAGTAACTGCGAGCAAATTCCGGGCTTCATTGCTCTGCTCATGCGTAAAAAAAAATTCCTTGAAAGCGTCTATACCGGATTGTGGAAATATCTCGCCCAGTGCCGAGACATCTTGATCAATCGTCGCCAAATCTTTATGTTTGAAAAAAACTGCCAGCTTCACTGGTGATGATGGAAGATACATGCTCAACCCCATCATCAATTCCTTTTGGGTTGTTGCCTCCCCTGTCTCAAAAGTGACGATCTTACCGCGTTCAAGATCAACTACTTTATCCCGAT
The DNA here is from genome assembly GCF_900107265.1 of Nitrosomonas sp. Nm33. Lineage (GTDB taxonomy): Bacteria > Pseudomonadota > Gammaproteobacteria > Burkholderiales > Nitrosomonadaceae > Nitrosomonas. The sequence goes on from NZ_FNPJ01000028.1 coordinate 27,023, forward strand.
CAAGCTTAAGCATGGTAAAGATAGCGTCAGCCGTAGGTGTGGATGCCGCAATCTCCGTAGCAGACAATAGCGGCATCTGCCCAAGTAGAAACCACAAGAATACAACGCGCATTGGATAACTCATGATAGACTTACTCATTCGCTATCCCTTTATACCCAGTTGAGAATTCGCGGTTGCAGGTGCTTGCAGCATCTTTTCCCTCCCAGATCATTACTATTACGTTGCCATTATCTATCTCAAAATATAGATTGTGTCACCACTGCATATAAAGTTGTAATTATCTGCTGACTCCAAGTACCCGAACAGAAGCAACAATCAAACCGGCCTAATCTTTATTGCATTATGATGCTAGCCAACAGCAATCAGGCAGACAATAATGCATCTGCATACAATTTTTATCTCTCAGCATCTAAGACCTCGAGAAGCAGCAGTCATATAAAATTTGATCACCACATCATTGATTCGGCAAGATAAGGATTTAGCTAGTCGTCCCAGAAAAACAGTTTTCCAGTGACAGCGGATATAAAGAAAAGAAGAAGAGCCGATTAATGCATGAACTATCATCCCTTGGCTCATGCATTAATCAATGATCTTTGGTATTACTTAAAAAGACTAGATGTAATGATTTAGAATTCTTCTGTTAATCAGCATCGACCCTTTTTTGCCTGGCCGGGAGGGCAGTGATAACCCCGATCATCATCGTAATAATGGTTATGTTGATGGCGAACACCTCTAGGTGGCGCACCATAATACTGACCTCCCGGTGGAGCGGCATAATATTGATTTCTACGTGGTGCACGGCGATGGTCATCATCTGTGCTAATCGCAGATCCTACCCCTGCACCCAGTGCGCCACCAATAATCGCACCGTTACGACCCCCAACCTCATTACCAAGTGCTGCTCCAGCAGCCCCGCCCAGTGCCCCACCAATTGCTGCATCAAGTGTGGAGTTGTCTGCGCTAACTTCCACCGTTGCCAATGCAAGCGCCAAGAGAAAGTATTTCAATTTCATAGAGTAAACGTCCTATTTAAAGCAGGTTAATTAATATATTAAATAGCAATACTTATCATCAGAACTTTGGAGAATATAATTACATGTTTCATCATAACAAGCTTGAATGCATACCATCACTACTAATGCTTGCAAATTTTTAATTAATGAGTAACCGTCAGTTCTGATCTGACATCCATTTTACTGGTGTTTGAATTCCAAAGATACCTTCCCTTTGCTGAACTGATAATGAATGACCTGTATTAGTGCAGCAGGGTGGATAAGGGGTGATTCGGGTTAGCCGCATAGAGCTTGCCCTGATAGCCGCTTTCCAGCATGTTCTTAAACACGACCCATCCAACAGGATCTACACGGCTACTCGCGCCAATCACAGCTACAAATCGAGGAGAAAAAAGCGGATTAAGATAATGTCTGTTCATTGAATGATCTCCTACAAACGTTAACTTTCCTGGTGGCAGCATGAAAGATTCTTTCAGAATAATCGTTCATACCTGCTTGATCTCATTTTTCAGTAGCTATTTCATGGGTTTTTCATCTTTATAGTAACGCCATTTCTTGTACACTATCCTGCACAGAATTTAGGATTATTAGAAAATATTCGTTTAAATTGAAAGGGGAAATCTATGATCTTCTGGCGCGTAAAATCGCTAGATGCCATTCTGGCTACAGCCGAGAAAAAAAGCCTTCACCGCTCGCTGGGGGTATGGCAACTGACGCTCTTGGGGGTGGGTGCTATTATCGGGACTGGTATTTTCGTATTGACTGCTGAAGCTGCCCAGAAAGCAGGCCCTGGCATGATGATTGCCTTCGTTATTGCTGGTTTTGTATGTGCGGTGGCAGCACTTTGCTATTCCGAGCTTTCTTCGATGGTGCCTGTCTCTGGTTCTGCTTATACTTACTCCTATGCGGTACTGGGTGAATTCGTGGCATGGATAGTAGGCTGGGCATTGATACTTGAGTATTCCGTGGCTGCCAGCGCAGTTGCGGTAGGCTGGTCAGGCTATTTCGTAGGGCTCCTGAATAATTCTCTCGGGATCGAAATTCCCTTTGCTTTGGCGAACGGTCCCTTTGCCGGTGGCATAATCAATCTGCCCGCGGCGATCATCTGTTTGCTGGTCATAGGCCTACTCGTCATCGGCACGCGCGAAAGTGCTACATTTAATGCCGCGCTGGTGGCGGTCAAAATCACTGCCCTGACAGCTTTCATTGCACTGGTTCTGCCTGTCGCTGATTTGGAAAATTTCCAGCCATTTTTGCCGTTAGGTAGCTCTGGGGTGGTCGCGGCAGCTGCTTCCATTTTTTTCGCCTATGTTGGTTTTGATGCGGTATCGACCGCTGCAGAGGAAACTAAAAATCCTCAGCGAAACATTCCCCTTGCCCTCATCGGCTCACTGGCGATCTGCACCTTATTCTATCTTTTGGTATCAGCCGGCGTGATTGGTGCGGTCGGCGCGCAGCCGGTGATGGATGCAGCCGGCAATAGTTTATCACCTGGCTCGATGGTAATGGCCGAACAGTGCCAATCCCTTGCCACTCTCGGGCAGCAGCCAATTGTATGCTCACGAGAAGCGCTGGCGCATGTGCTGCGTGAAATAGGCTGGGAAAAGGTTGGCAATCTGCTCGGCCTGGCCGCTTTCCTGGCTTTGCCGTCGGTTATCCTCATGATGCTGTTTGGTCAGACGCGTATCTTTTTCGTTATGTCCCGTGATGGCCTGCTGCCGGAAGCGCTGAGTCGCATCCATGCACGATTCAAAACACCGCACATCGTTACTATGGTAACCGGTATCGGAGTGACATTTGCTGCTGCCTTCTTGCCGGTTGGCAAGCTCGCGGATATCTCCAATTCCGGCACGTTGTTCGCCTTTATGGTGGTAGCGTTCACCGTAATGATTTTGCGCATCAAGAATAAAGATCGCAACAGACCTTTCAGAGCACCGGCTATCTGGCTGGTAGGGCCTCTCGCCATAGTCGGCTGTATAACGCTCTTTTTCTTCCTGCCAACAGATGCCAAATTGGTATTTCCAATTTGGACAGGAATTGGTTTAATTGTTTATTTCCTGTACGGCTACCGTAAAAGTCACGTTGCGCTGAGCATCAAAACACCCACTGGTGGTGAAAACATCATTGAACCGATTCGCTCTCTTGCGGATTACCGAGATGGTTATGAACCGCTAAAGCAAAAGAACTAAGAACTTGCAAACATAGGAAGAAATTGTTGCAGACAGCCTATATTACCCATCCCGCCTGCCTTGAGCATAACATGGGGTATGATCACCCAGAATCACCAGAGCGACTGCGAGCGATTGAAAATGAATTGATTGCATCCGGTATCTTTCCGCTGCTGCAGCAACACCAGGCTCCACGCGTGATGCATGAACAGCTCGCGCGTGTGCATTCGGGAAGCTATCTCAAATCCATTGAAACGGTTGCACCGCAGCATGGATTAATCAGCCTCGATGCCGATACCTTCATGAATCCTTTTACACTGGAGGCGGCATATCGTGCAGCCGGAGCCGTGGTACTGGCCACTGACCTCGTTATGATCGGCAAGGTAGAAAATGCATTTTGTAATGTCCGCCCTCCCGGTCATCATGCCACTCATGACCAGGCAATGGGTTTCTGCTTTTTTAATAATATTGCCGTCGGCGTTGCGCACGCCATGGCGCAGTATGATCTAAAGCGGGTCGCGATTGCAGATTTCGATGTCCATCACGGCAATGGTACCGAAGATATTCTCAAACATGACCCTCGCGTCATGCTCTGCTCTACTTTTGAGCATCCCTTTTATCCATTTTGTGGCGCGGATAGCAGCAGCGATCACATCATCAACGTGCCGCTTGCTGCAGGCACAGATAGTCTGGCTTTTCGTTCTGCTGTCACCCAGCACTGGTTACCAGCACTCGAAAGCTTCCAACCAGAAATGATCTTCATTTCCGCTGGGTTTGATGCGCATCGGGAAGATGACATGGCCCATCTGAATCTGATCGAATCGGATTACATCTGGGTAACCGAGCAGATTAAAGCGATCGCCGACAAATATGCCCAGAAGCACATTGTCTCTGCCCTGGAAGGCGGTTATGCACTCCATGCGCTCGGTAGAAGTGCCACTGCCCATATCAAGGTATTGTGTGGATTGTAGTTTGGTGAGCATCCGCATTCGACATTTTCGCACCTTCAAAATACTGAGCAGTCTCGCTCGCAGCTTTACTCGTCGTTTTTGTCAGTCTCTGTAGCGCATCACACAAGAATCACAATACTCAAGTAGGTATAGGGAAAAGCTGTTTTGGCACCCACCAAAGATAAAACGCCATCCCAAGCAGTTCGACCAGCGATTGAAAAACAATAACCACGACAGCTAATTCGAATGAGGACGGCAGCGCAAGCGCAAGTGGCAACATAACAAATGAGTTGCGTGTGCCGAAACTGAATGCCAAAACCCTGCCCTGCTCAGGTGAAAGTGCAAATTGACGTGCAAGTAGATAAGCAATCAATCCTGCCATAATGAGAAAAACAATGAACACCAATAGCAGCTGGCCCAGAAAATAGGTGGAGCCTATGATGAGACCAACCTGCGTTGCCGCGATGAAAAAAACGACCAGCGCAAGTAGTGGCATTGGCAACCAGACTAACTGATCCAATAGATAACGTCGGTCCTTATTTCTTTCTACCCATTTTTCTGTCAGATAAGCCCCAAATAAAGGTAACAGAATCAAACCAGCAAATGCGGTGAGCATTTGATTTTGCGCCAAGGTAATGACAAAATTTTCACCCAGAAATACCCACAGATAAACCGGCAGCAGAATAATCTGCAGCAGCAGACTAATTGGCGAAAAAGCAATGGCCAGCTTAGTGTCACCCCCACCGAGATGGGTAAAGGTGATAAACCAATCGGTGCATGGCATCAGCAATACCAACAACACACCCAGACGGATTGCCGGTTCTTCGGTTACCAGCATCAACAAACCCGATACGACCACGGGTAGCAGTATGAAATTGCCTATCACTGCGGCCGCAACAAAGCGTGAATCGATCAATGCTTCGCGCAAATGTACCAGCGGCACCTGAATGAAGGTGGTGTATAGCAGCACACCCAGAAGCGGCCAGAGTAGCACTTCCAGAAATGAGATATTATCCGGAGACAATCTGCCCACGACTAGGCCACAGCCAATGGCTGCCAGGTAAATAATAACCTGGTATTTTTCAAGTGACTGGCGCGTCAGCATAAGAATCCTCTCTCGGATTGTGCGAGCTAACTCTGCAGTCGAATCGCAAGCACAATAGCAACGTCGGCTTTTAACCTACTGTCTGGTGAAAGTAAGCCCGATGAATGGCTTGAGCTGCGTGATCTCATCCCTGCTTAGCCAATATTGCATGTCTGGAAATGTCATTTGGGCTCCAATAAAAAATCACCCCTGAAAAAAATTTTTTCAGGGGTGATTAACTAGTAACCAAAAATTAAACTTGCTTATAGTCATTACTAAATTTTCTCACAAAGAGCGCCTTACACTGAAACTCTCTGCACAGAAGCCGCACAAAGAAGACTATCCGTTAATATGCATATAATTTATAATAAATTCATTCGCTTGCGCTTACTTCTAAAGCTGTATTTAGTGGCTCCAACCGCCGTTCATCCCACAACGGCACACCAAATACATCATGAATAAAGTAATAAGTGACCGGAACACCCAGTATCATCCCCCACAGTCCAAAGCTGTGGTAAGCAACCAGCAGGATAATTAGCACCAGCACCGGATTGAGTTTGAAGTGTTTACCATAGATCAAAGGATTAAGTCCGTAAGCCTCGATAATATGTATGACGGTGATCATCACCACTATTGCTACGGCCAAAGTCAATCCGCCGGTATTCAATGCAATCAGCACCATCGGTGTAGTAGAGATGAACACGCCCAATACTGGAATAAAACTGCACACGAATACAATCAACGATAAAAGTGCAACTGACGGAATACCCAGAAATATCAGTCCTATCAGAGTCAAAAAGGTGTTCACACACGCGATCATTGCCTGTGCCTGGATAGCTCGGCCAACTACATATGCAAAGCGAACTACCGGTTGTGCAGTTTCCTGATAAAAATCCCGCAACCGTGAATCATGCAGGCTTTTCATCAGATCACCCAAGCGGACGCTATCAAACAGGATCAGGAAACTGAATAACAGGGCAAGCAGCATAGTACCAGTGGCTTGATAGAGATGGTTGATAAGTTTAGGCAACTGCTCCCGGACTTTATTCATCTGTTTAGTCATCAAGGAATCAATTAGCAGCTCGGCTTCCCTATCGTAATATTTTTTCAGCTTTTCCTGGGTAGCTTCCGTAATACTGCTATTTTTCTCATCTTTCTCATCTTCCGACTGATCGACTTCAGGAAGGTTGATTGTTTGCTTGAACAAATTAAGTTCTCTATCAATAACTTTTTGGGTTTCCTCATCCAATATGCTACGGATATAACCGTGCAAAGAGCGCTCTACACCCGGGTATTTACTACCGATGTCTTGTTTTAGCTCTAACAGCCTCGACTGCACTTCACTGAGGTTATTCATAAAACGACTGGCTTCACCGATCACACTGGGCGTGACATAGTGAAAAAAGCTTCCCAGTCCTACTAGAAAAAAGATATATACCAACGTCAGAGAGAGGCGGTAAGGCAGTTTTAATTTGTTCTGACTAAGGCGGATCAGAGGTATAGCAATAAATGCAAGAACAAATGTGATAAAAATCAGTCCAAAAAAGTCACGCAATAACCAAAGCAAACCGACCAGGATGAGCCAGATCAATATGCGACGGTTAGTTTCATAAAAACTATCCAAGCTGAATGGCATTATTTAGATTCTTTGTGAGTTAATATTTAGGGGAGATTTGATCAAAACTTACTTATACAAATTGGGGTTTTTTAGGATATTCATTTCTACAAGTATAAAGTATAACAACGCTGCAAGATATCTCTCGGTGATTGGTTGATCAGGTGTTTCCGGCCACTGCTGTCCATTTAACTTTTACTATAAGCTCATTTGATTATTGCAGACATTTTTGTCGTTGAGAGAATCTCCTCACATAAATCCATTAGGTATTGCTTTTCAAGCAAATTGAGTTGCAATAATCGCAGAATCTGTTTTAGGAATTTTCCATTAGGAACATTCTCTAATAGAAAATTTAAATAAAAATTGTATGCATTTGCATTATTGTTTGCCTATTTGTTATCTCTTAACATATTTACGTAATAAAGCTGTATTAATCTAATCCACTGCTCTTTAATTCAGGAGCTGATCCATAATCAATTTTTGTTGATTATTTTTTTATCGTATTGATTCGGTCAAGTGAAGTTTACGGCCACTAACCTCTATAACTTTACTCAATACCCCTCTAGGTTTATTACTCTAAATCTAACAGTTCAAACCTTATCTGATCAAATCAATGTCATGCTGCTCACAAAAAAACTGCATATTTAATATATTGATGTGAGCGCAAGGAGGAATAAATGTTTATGTCACTCAATCTCACTGCCTTTACACAGTCAATAACACAGTTAATACCACTTAAAATACCACTCAATATCACTGTTTTCAGGCAGTTCATGGCCACTATTTTCTCTGTCATCTTTTTCTTAGTGGCATTAATACTCACTTTTCTAACCGTAGAAGCCCTGTTTCAAGGATTCTTGGGCAGCATTGGGCTTGTAGAGGCAGTTATTAAATCCATCAATATGGCTATTATCGCATTGGCAATCTTTGAGCTTGGTTTGGTGGTTAACAGGGAATACGCGTGTAAAGAAGGTGAACAACACATCATAATCGTGCTCAGGCGTACAGTGCCGCGTTTTGTCAGTATCGTGTGCGTCGCGCTTGTTCTCGAAGGATTATTGTTAGTTATCAAGTACAGTCAACTTGGGCTTGCAGGCAATCTCTACTATCCGGTAATCATCATTATCAGTGCTGCAATACTACTGGCTGCTCTTGGATTATTCATGCGTTTGACTGAGGATAGCCACAACCATAACAAAATTTTGTTTAATGAGAACAAGGTGCAGGCCGTCAGTGGATCAATGGAAAATCTATATGCTTCTTCAAACTATCAAGATAGATTTAGCTGATTTTCTCTTGTTACACTTAATAAAAGTAAAATAAAAACTGCCACTGGTTGATAGCTGAACCATCATCAATGCACATAATCAGCCAGCGGCAGCAAAATCTGGTATCCCTGATACATTGAATTAGCCAAATATCCGAATTGAGTTATCCATCTTGCATGTAAGTAACTGAAACAATCGGTCAGAAGCTTTATATCTAATTCCCATTGATTACAATTGGAACAAAGCGTGATTCAAGGTAAACGGGAATTCAGGGTAATTTTGGTCGATCCAACCAAGAATATTCGCTGGATTTAGTATCAATCAGATCAATAAGCTGGCAGGCGTTTCCATGAAACCTGTTACCAAACTACAATTATCGACTCAGGACTGCTCATAGTAACTAGCTACCGTCAGTGGACCGCTTGTTTTTAAAGCTTGGCACCTTTTGCCAGAAGGCTGAAGCAATCTGATAAATACCCTTTGACGCAGACTTTTTTCGGTATCGTTCGAAATGAGCTGGACAACCATTATAAGCTACATAAGTCAGGCGGGCTAAATGATCGAAACTGTTGGTTTCTTTGTGTTCATTCTTGATAAGAACATAGTCTGTAAGATAATGGTACAGGATCTCGTTTCCCCTGCCGAAGCATTGTAACTGATATCGTTACGTAGCGCCGGAATTTCATAAAAACCACGCCATACGTTCGGGTTCACTTGCATGATACCAATAGCGCCTGCACGTGACATGAGCGGTTCAAGTCGGCCACTTTTTTGATGAACTGCCGCCAACAACTCTCCTGCCATGCGGTAGCGAGAGACAGACGGCGAAAAAAATCATGATATTCGCCCTGCAAACCTTTGCTCGTGATCGTCCCCTCCGCGGTGTGTCCCTTCTATTGGTGGTTGATCTGCCAAGATCTTTACCAACAGGTTACACCGCTTCCTTCTCCTGTCATACACCAGAAATGATCATAGCTCAAAGCTCCGGGAGCTTTGGTCAAGATGGAAGGCGGGCCATCAGGTGGAAATGGTGTACTGGTCTACTTTATGTGTGCAGACTGCGCCGTTGAGGCCGCTCGTGCGGTTGTCTCCGGAGGGCAGATCGTGCGAGAGAAGATGTCTATTGGTCAATATGGTTTTATTACTTTGATCGCGGATACTGAAGGCAATATGATTGGCCTGCATTCGATGCAATAGCGCCATCCTGGTACAGATGTCATTGCTGGATATAAATTGATACAGTGTACTAATTGAAAAGTGATACCCCGACTTGAGAAGATAATCGCATTTTGGAAGCAGCCGTGATCACTGCTCAGTGTATCTGAAAATTAAATTAGTAACTGGCAACCTTCCATGGGCCAAGGAAAATTGCCAGTTATGATACGATCAACAAGAAAATCAAACATACGGTTGTTGCGTAAACCCGCAGTCTCAACCACGCAATGATTCGTTATGACAATTCACTGCATGGAAAAGCAGACAAATTATTTGTCTACAACACCGGCTATTTCGATTTATTGCTGATACTATGAAGATTTGTTTGAGTCATTACTTTGGAGCGAGCACGCCCGAAGCTCCGGTTTCTTTGGCTGCACGCAAAACCGGATAGAATTGAGTGAAAACCAGGTCGTCTTTGGCGTTAGCCTTATGGCATTCCGCACATTCTTGAGTCGGCAGGTTTTTAGCAGCTGCTACCAGAGGAGTGCCCGGTACATAGAAAATATAGAATCCCCAGTTTCCCGGTTCACTAGCAAAACGTCTCGAATCTTTGACTGATGCTTCCAGTCCAATGTAGTCGCCCATAAAATAACCGTTACCACTGCCTGGTCCTTTACGATCCCCTACACTGATCAGTTCTTTGACAGTCATCGTGCCATCTCGAAATTCTCCTGTTTTTTTCCAGTGCGCATAACCCTCTGGATCAACATATACAGTGCGAATTTCAGTAAATGGCGCTTTGCCTTCGTTTAGTTCGTTCGGGGTAACCTGTGTACCCACCATGACCCATTCGCGATAATTCTGCGGTAAGAGTAATTCTCCCTTATCATTGAACTGCGCAGGTCCTGCTGCAAGGGCATAATTGCCCGCACCCAATGACATCATCATGACCACAATGCTAGTAGTAAGTATTTTTCTAAAGCCCATTGCAATTTCCTTTGATTGTTAAAATGAATCTTTACAGTTCGCGATTTTTAGCTAAAAGACTAGGCGTCGGTTCCTGTGGTACGGAAGTTTATTACGCGTCTACCGTTACGTCAATGATGAGCTCACTGCTGGCTAACCATAAATCCTTGATAGATAAAACCTGAATAGGTTTGAAATCGGGTGAAATTGGCGCAATCGAAACGGCATTTTTTCAACTTATATTAATTCTAAGCCAGGTGTTTAGTCCCACGGTGTGCTGGAATGGATTAACATTAAAACGTTCCGGCTCTTTTGTCCATATTTTGCAGATGTATTCATAGGGTGTAAGCCCCTTCAAAATCTTAAGCCGCTTTGCGAAGT
>NZ_FNPJ01000048.1 GCF_900107265.1 Nitrosomonas sp. Nm33
TCGATGGAGCCTTCGACAGCCTGGTGTTGCCTCATGTCAACAGAGATTGCATGCAGATTTTCCTCCACGAGATTGCCAACCGTTACCCTGGCGATCATGTCATCATGATCCTTGATGGTGCCGGCTGGCATAAAAGCAAGGATTTCGATTTGCCTGAGAACATCCGTTTGTTATTCCTGCCACCGTATTCCCCTGAATTGAATCCGCAGGAACACCTTTGGGACGAACTGCGAGAAAAATACTTTCATAACCGCGTATTTGACAGCATCGATACGCTCGAGAATCATTTGGTTAGTGCATTATGTAATCTCGAAAATGCCCCGGCTTTAATCAAAAGTATAACCAGCTGGGATTGGATTATTAATGCAGTTTCTAGTGCAAATTAGAATAACTTCAATCAGTACTGACTATGGATTATCCAACTGCCGCAAGTAATTGCGCCATCCACCAAAATGGCTGATATCTTTTGCATTGCCGATGGCGTAACGCTCACAGAGAAAACCTTGCACTGTTTCACCGCTGGCCAAGGTAAGGGTACCGATTCCCAATGGTGCCGGAATATTGGCGACAAAACTGCCGAATTCGCGTGCCGGCAACTCCCAGATCTCCACTTCGATGGAAGCACTTTGCTCATTTTCATTGACTCGAATTAACCCGGGGCGTTGCGGTGGCTTACCTGGCAGCGCATAGAGCCTGTAGTCGGGTGAAGTGGTGGTGCTGATCACTAATCGACCCTGACGGCTGGTCAATTGCTCATTTAGCGGCAGACCGGATAAATGTGCGCCGCAGACGGCTATGCGCACTTGGCCAGACTGGGATGCGGCAGGGAAGGGCGTATTCTGAGGTAGCGCAATGCCGGTTGCACCCAGAGGAAGTGAATAGGCTTGTTGCAAACGATGCGCCAGATGCAGCAGCGGTTCATCCTGGTGGGCAGGGGCAACCAGCGTGATACCAGAAGGCAGCCCGTCATTCTGAAAGCCAACAGGAACGGCGACTGCGGCATAGTCGAGCAGATTCATGAAATTGGTGTAGTAACCCAGATGGGTATTGAGGCGGATGGGATCTTGTTGCATGGCTTGAATGGGATAAATCGTGCCAGCAGTTGGTGTCAGCAAACAGTCAACACTTGTCCAAATCTGGTCTGCCTGTTGTTTGATGCTACGCAGTTGATAGATCCCATTGAAGGCGTCAGCGGCGGAGTACCGTTTCGCACCTGCGATGATTTCACGTACTGGTGCGACGATCTGATCGCTATGCAGCTCAAAAAATGACTGAATGGCTGCATAACGTTCAGCCACCCAAGGGCCTTCATAAAGGAGGCGAGCGGCTTCGAGAAAGGGTGCAAAATCGATCTCGATCGCTTCTCCGCCCAACGCTTGCATGTGGCTTATTGCATTGGTGAACAAGCGTTCGCTTTCGTGATTATCGAAAAATTGCAGCTGCTGCTTGCGCGGGATGCCAAAGCGAAAACGGGATGCTGTACCAAAATCGAAGCCATGTCCTTCTCTTTGCCTGGAATAGATATCTTCCTCATCATACCCTGCACAAATTGTCAGGATGCGCGCTGCATCGGCAGCAGTAAAGGTGAAGATCGATACTGTGTCAAGGGAGCGGCACGCTGGAACGACACCGCGTGTCGAGAGCCACCCTTTAGTAGGTTTATAGCCGATCAGGTTATTAAACGCGGCGGGAACCCGGCCCGAACCCGCAGTATCAGTGCCGAGGCTGAAACATACCTGTCCTTTGGCGACAGCAACCGCCGAGCCTGAGCTGGAACCACCGGAAATATAATCAGGATTGAATGCATTCCGGCATACGCCATAAGGCGATCGCGTGCCATTCAGTCCAGTAGCGAACTGATCGAGGTTGGTTTTGCCGATCGGAATAGCGCCAGCATCGATCAGTCTTTGTACGACAGTGGCGCTGCGCTGTGGTGTGTAAGCAAAAGCAGGGCAAGCTGCCGTGGTCGGTATGTCTGCCAGATCGATATTATCTTTGATAGCGAACGGTACGCCATACAGCGGTAATGACGTCATGCCTTGTGCTTCCACCTTGCGGGCGTAGCTTCTCAATGATTCCAATGAAAGGGTGGCAATCCAGATATGATCCGGATCATTTTGAATTTCGGCATGGATGATTTCTACCAGCCGGGTAGGGGACAGCTCACCATTCGTATAACGTTGCAGCAGAGAGGGAATGTCACCCAGTGGGCAAAGCTTATCCATGATCATGCTTCCTCCTGAATGATGAGCAACACTTGTCCGGCAGATACGTACCCTCCTTGTTTACAGAATAATCGCTTCACTGTACCGGTGACAGGCGAATCTACCGGAAATTCCATTTTCATGGATTCAATCAGGATCACCGGTTTCCCTGCTTCCACGCGCTCACCTTCCGTGACGAGTAGCTTCCAGACTGTCCCGGTTACTTGGGAACTGACAGCTTGCGTCCCTGCCGGAAGATCGAGTTCGCTCTGGGTGTCCGCTTCCTCCAGCGTATCTTCATTGACATAATGAGCTAGATTGTTGGCTTGCCAGCGCTGGCGCTCAGCTTCAAAGGCAGCTTGTTGTTTGGTTTTGAATGCATTGATGCTGGCAGCGTATTGTTGCAGGAAAGTGTTGTATTGCCTCAGATTCAGAACTGTTTCTTCCGTGTGTAGTTTGAAACGTCCGGTAATGAAATCCTTGCGCAATCTGAGCAATTCGCTTTCACTGACTGGATAAAAGTAGATTTGATCAAAGAAGCGCAATAACCACGGTTGACCATCTTTGAAATCGGCCGTCTGGCGGTAGCGATTCCACATTTGTACAGTCCGGCCCACGAACTGATAGCCGCCCGGGCCTTCCATGCCATACACGCATAGATAGGCGCCACCGATACCAACCGCATTTTCAGGTGTCCAGGTACGTGCCGGATTGTATTTAGTCGTGACCAGACGATGGCGCGGATCGAGCGGGGTTGCTACGGGCGCACCCAAATAGACATCACCCAGCCCCATGACCAGATAGCTGGCTGCAAATACGATATGCTGAACCTCTTCAATACTTTCCAGCCCGTTAATGCGGCGGATAAATTCAATATTGCTCGGACACCAGGGGGCATCGCTACGCACCGATTGCATGTATTTTTCGATGGCCAATCTTGTGGCCGCATCATCCCAGGATAAAGGCAGATGAATGATGCGACTGGGAACTTCCATGTCATCGATCGCTGGCAACTGGCTTTCACCTGCAATCAAAAGATCCAGTAACGTATCACGCGCCAACCGGCATGAATCAAAATGAATCTGCAGCGAGCGAATGCCGGGCGTCAGATCCAGGATGCCGGAAAGCTCCCCGTCGTCGATGCGCTGCTGCAGCCATGCCATCAATGCATGAGCACGAAACCGCAGATTAAGATCGAGGATGGGCGGCCCATACTCAATCAGCAGGTATTTGTCACCTGCTTGACGGTAGGTCACTTGCACCTGCTCTTTGCTCTCGGGAATATGATGCAGGATAGGATTTTCCAGTCTCTTGGATTGTGAATAGGCCGGTGTGCTCCCACCGGTATGGAGATCCTGGATAAACAGATTTTGCTGCTGTTCCAGTTCAAGCGCCTGATTCATCGAGATCGGATGAAAGCGGACACTATCACCCGGTTTGAGTTGTCCGATTTTCCACAACTCCGCATGTACAATAGTAGCTGGACAGACGAAGCCGCCCAGACTAGGGCCGTCAGGACCCAGGATGATCGGCATATCCCCGGTAAAATCGATTGTACCGACTGCATAAGCATTATCGTGAATATTGGAGGGATGCAAGCCGGCTTCGCCGCCATCGGTACGCGCCCACTGGGGTTTAGGACCGATCAGGCGTACACCTGTGCGATTGGAGTTATGATGCACTTTCCATTCAGCGGCAAAAAAATGTTCAATATCAGCTTCGGTAAAGAAATCAGGCGCGCCATGAGGTCCATACAGTACCGCAATTTCCCAACGATCCGTATAATGAGGAATCGACTCCTGCGGTAGATATTGGGATGTTGAGTGCTGGAAAGGCTGCGCAGGCTGAATATGTAATACATCACCGGTGCGCAGCACGCGGCCTGCATGCCCACCGAATTGACCTAATGTAAAAGTGGATTTACTGCCCAGGTAATCCGATACCTGAAAACCACCGTGCACGGCCAGATAAACCCGGCTGCCGGACTGCTTAACTTTGCCAAACTGCAAGAGCGCGCCTGCTTTAACAAAATGGGATTGCCATTGCGGCAACGGCTCACTGTCCAGCAACACCTCGATAGGGGCGCCACAGATTGCAATGATGCTATCGCAATTAAAACGCAGTGTCGGCCCTGCGACAGTGATTTCCAGCCCAGCTTTATCTTCGGTATTGTTCACCAGCCGGTTGGCAAGACGAAAGGCCAGGCTATCCATCGGTCCGGAAGGGGGAACACCTACGTTCCAGTAACCAATTCGCCCGGGATAATCCTGTATCATGGTCTGCACACCCGCGTTCAGGACATCAATACTGTGCGCCTGATAATGAAAGCCATTGAGGAACTGTGTATTCGGTTGCCCACTACGAAATGCGCTGCTTTGCAGAATTTGTTTGAGATAAGCCAGGTTGGTTTCAATTCCATGCAGCGAAGTGTTATCCAATGCAGTCAGTAGTTTTGTAATAGCTGCGTCCCGATCGGCTGCATGCACGATGATTTTGGCCAGCATGGGATCATAAAATGCCGAAACCTCGATGCCTCGCTCTACCCAGGTTTCAACGCGGGCTTCCGCAGGAAGTTCTGCCGCAGTCAGTATGCCGCTGGAAGGTTGAAAGTCTTTTGCAGGGTTTTCAGCATAAAGGCGTACTTGGATGGAAGCACCCTGTGGTTTGATAGTAAAAGAATCGAGAGGGGGAAGATCGCCTGCCGCCTGCCGCACCATCCATTCTACCAGATCAATACCCGTGACTTCCTCGGTTACCCCATGTTCGACTTGTAGACGGGTATTGACCTCAAGAAAATAAAACTGACCATTAGCGGCATCGAAAATATATTCGACGGTACCAGCAGATTGATAATTGGCCGCTTTGCCAAGGCGCACCGCAGTGTCCAGCAATGCCTGGCGCAGATGGGGAGCAAGGTTGGGGGCGGGTGTTTCCTCGATGACTTTCTGGTTGCGTCGCTGCATGGAGCAGTCGCGTTCGCCCAGTGCGACAACCTGACCTTTACCATCACCGAAAATCTGCACTTCAATATGGCGAGCGCGGTCGACATATTTTTCCAGAAAGAGCCCGGCATCCTTAAAATTGTTTTGTGCAAGCGTTTTGACAGATTCGTAAGCACCGATCAGTTCATCCTGATTCCAGCAGAGACGCATGCCAATACCACCGCCGCCGGCGGTACTCTTCAACATGACGGGATAACCAATATGCTTGGCCTGATGACAGGCAGCCTCAACATTTTCCAGTAAATCGGTTCCTGGCAGGAGCGGTACCTGATTTTCCAATGCTAACGCCCGTGCCGTATGCTTCAAACCAAAGGCGCGCATTTGCTGTGGAGTAGGGCCGATAAAGCAAATGCCATGCGTAGCGCATTGCTCAGCAAAATCGGCTTTTTCACTGAGAAAACCATAGCCGGGATGAATCGCTTGCGCTCCTGTCTGCTTAGCAATCTCCAGAATTTTGTCGGTGCGGAGATAGCTCTCAGCAGCGAGCCCACTGCCTATACAGTAAGCTTCATCCGCTTCGGTAACATGCCGCGATAAGGCATCAGCTTCAGTGTAAACGGCTACACTCGCTACCTTCAAACGGCGGAGTGTTCGGATAATACGACAAGCAATTGCGCCACGATTGGCAATGAGAACTTTATTAAACATGGTCTTATCCTTTGTGGATCAGCTATTAACCGGTTTGCGTATCCCAAACCAGTAACCTGATCGGTGTTGGATTGTAGGCATTGCAAGGATTATTCAGTTGCGGGCAATTGGAGATCAATACCAGCACATCCATCTCAGCTTGCATTTCCACATACTTGCCAGGTGCGGAAATGCCATCGACAAATTCCAGATTACCTTCTGCGGTGACAGGAACATTCATAAAGAAATTGATGTTGCTCGGTATATCGCGCTTACTCATACCTAGTTGCTCACAAGCGGTTTCGTGCGCGAGTGCATGCAGGAAGCTATCCCGACAACTGTGCATAGGGTATTTTTCCAGTGCGTAGCGCACTGTGTTGCTTTCTGCTGCACAGGCGCCACCCAGCGTGTCATGGCGACCACAGGTGTCTGCAATAATCGTGAGCATGACATTGCCAAAATTGGAGCAGAGTTTGCTGCCGGTGGTCAGATACAGTTTATTCTGAGCGCGTATCGTATCCGTTACGCTATAGCGTTCTAATGCATCATGTGCATTGAAAAATAACGTATCAACAGCCTGGTTACCTTCCAGATCGACGATACGGAAAATTTGCCCTTGTTTAACAATCTTGACCCAGGGTTCACCCGCTGCGCAAATTTCATTAATGACTGCGAGGTCAGGATCAAGCTTACTTTCTATCAATTGAGTATTCATAACGCACCTCCACAGGGGTGATATAACCGATGAGTATTGTGTAATCCCCGCATATTCTCGGCAATCTGTTTACATGCCGAAGCTGTTGCGCTGGGTGTGGTAAATGCTGCCAGGTGGACAGCGCCAGGTTGATAGGTTGTGCTGGTATCGAGCGGATGAGGAGCAGCGGAGAGGATGACCAAGGTATCCATTTCAAAACTCAGATCAACATAGTCACCCGCTTTACTATGATTATGATGAAACATTAATTCACCCGCGGAGTTTGCAGATATTTTGCTGAAGAAATTAATGTTGGAGACGATATCGCGCATTCCCAACCCCCATTTGCCGAGTTCAATCAGCATGCCATCCAGGCCACTGCGATACATTTGATTGCGATGCTCCTGATAGCGGGCAGTGCCATATTTTTGCTGGATTAATTTGCTGTCGCTCAGGCCGCATACGGTATCATGCCAGCCGACCGTATCAGCTGTAATACAGCAGAATATCCGCCCCATATCGGAATAACAGGCATGCCCTTTGGTCAAGCGAAAGGTATGCTGCGCCTTCAAGGTATCGGCCATGTTGTAACGCTCCAGTTTTTCTTCCTGGTTAAAAAACAAAACCGCAGCATTAGCACCACCAGTGACATCAGCTAAGCGTAAGGTCAGACCACGGCGTATGATTCCTGACCAGTGACATCCACCTGGAAGATGCTCTTCCCATAGAAATACATTATTTTGATTCATTTGTTCCTCCTTATCAGAATAGTCAATGTAGTGACTCCTAGAATGCTTCCTAAAACCAGTGGTACTGCCCAGAGCTGCCACCAGGGGGCATCAGGCGTGACTAAGTAGGTACGGGGCCAGGCAATGTTGATCAACTCAAATAATGACCAGAGAAAGGCGAAGATATTGATGATCAACCCCCATACCCCTAATCGTAGCTCTCCGAGTGACGGGTCCCATCGACCGGTGAGCCGAGTATATAAACCGACGCCTGTTGTCATGGAGAACATGACATAGAGCCCTCCGGTGCCAAACGCGATAATGGTCGCGACAGCCTGATCATTGAGTCCAAATAGCAACCCGAGGCTTGCCAGAAATACTGTGCAGAGAATTGCATTTCTCGGTACTTTGGCAGCAGTTACTCGGCTGAGCGATGCGGGCATGTTGCCTTCACGCGCCATGGAAAAGACGATGCGAGAGGTATACTTGACGACGGATGCGCCGCAAGCGAGAAAAGCGATGACGACGATCGCCAGAAAGGGTTTCTCAAACCAATCGCCAATATGTGTTGTAATCAGCGGCGTAATGGGATCAAACGTAGCGCCGGTTTTTGCCAGGGTGTCGTGATCAAACGATAACGTTAATGCAGCAGAATTGAAAACGACAACGGTACCTACTGCGCATAACGAGAAAAAAATCGCGCGGGGCACCATGCGCTTGGGTTGATGGGTTTCCTCTGAAGTCGTTGAACAGGCGTCAAATCCGATGAATGCCCAGCCGGCGATGGCGAGTGCAGCTAAAAAAGCAGAGAGTTTGTCAGGTGCTGTACCGCTACCCAGGTGCTGGAATAATTCGGAAAAGGAATGTTCCCGGAAGAATAAGAAAAGTAACAGAGCGATACCGAACGATCCTATGATTTCAGCATATACCCCGAGCGCAATGACCGACTTGAATACATTTACATGAGCGAGATTGAGCAGCATGCAAATGAGCAGAAAAACCATACCCCAGAATACCATCATAGTGCCGGTTCCGCTTGGAGAATCAAATAGAATAGCGAGCCAGATTCCTCCTGTATAAGCGGTTGTGGTTAGCATAGCAATGGTTGAGCTGACATAAATTGCACCAGCATACTGGCCTGTAATGGTTCCACCGAGTTGGCGTGCCCATTTGTAAGCGCCGCCAGCAATCGGAAATTGGGAAGATAGTTCGGCATAAACGGTGGCAACCAATAACTGCATGATTAAACAGATCACGAGTGCTGTGAACCAGCCTCCACCAGTCACATTGGTTTGTACACTTACAATGGCATAAAGCCCAACGACAGGAGAAACCACAGCGAAGCCAAGTGTAAAGCTGTTCCAGATACCCATGCTGCGATTAAGCGTATCGGGGTCAGTTGATTTCATTTCAGATGAAAAGCTTTTGGGATTGCGAACGGTTGACATGGTATGCCTCGTAAAAGTAATGGGAAATTATTCAATCCGAGTCAAAACTCACAATTAATTGAGAATCTGAAGATCACTAAACGGCTTAGCTTGAGCTACAGCTGTTTTTAACATGGGGATAGCTGGAAAAAAATGATCGGTCAGGCATTGCGTATTTTTGCCTGACCAACTCCAGTTACTCACGTTGGCCTGTATAAATGAATCAGGTGTAGGAAACGTTAGATTTTTTCCAGTGATATCGCTGGAAAAACAGGGATGAAATGAATATAAGATTGGTGTGTACATAACGAAGCCTCCTTTAAGCCATCAGGTCAAATACCGAGAGTCGTAATGTGTCAAAACATTACGTAATCTCCCGGGCTTTTATCCCTCCGTGGAGCTTCGTTACTACCGAAGCCAGAAACTCTTGGACCAGACACTTCTTAAAACAGGAAGTCGGAACCCTAGTTTACTATTACATCAGTTGTATAAATTTATACAACTCAGTGACGCCTCTCAATAGTTAATGAATACTAAGAAACGATTTTAAATATAAACTAGCATATCTTTTTTAGGAAGACAAATTTATCTTTACGGTAAATTTTTATAGTTAAGAAGGCAGTTTATCTATTTGACTTTGAAGTAGCGATCGCTATTTGTATTAAAACTAACTTCCTTGATAATCATTTAATCATTTCGTGAGTTAAATACGCGAACCAGCAGAATTTGGTTTAAGCAATACCATACTGTGCACGATAGCGCTTAATTGCTTGCAAATTTTGCGCCATATCGTTCCTGGTCGCTAAATAATCCATAATATTATCCAGATTGATAATACTGACGACCGGGATGCCATGCGTCTGTTCAACTTCCTGGGTGGCAGATATTTGATGGCGACCTTGCTCCATACGATCAAGGGCAACCACGACAACACAAGGTGTTGCTTCGGCAGTACGGATAAGATTGACGGATTCTCGTATCGATGTGCCAGCAGAGATGACATCATCGATAATCAACACGCGGCCTGCGAGTGGTGCACCCACAATATGGCCGCCTTCACCATGATCTTTGACTTCCTTACGGTTAAAGCAAAAAGGGAAATTATGGCCAGCTTCAGCTAGCGCAATGGCAGTAGCACTGACAAGTGGAATACCCTTGTAAGCTGAGCCAAACAACATATCGAACGGAAGCTGCGCAGCTAAGATAGCTTTCGCGTAAAATTGTCCCAACTTATGTAATGAATTGCCATCATTAAATAATCCCGCATTAAAAAAATAAGGTGACAGACGTCCTGCTTTGGTTTTGAATTCACCAAAGCGGAGCACGTTACATTCGATGGCAAATTCAATAAAGGCATGTTTAAAATCTGACATAATTCTAGAAACTTATAAAAATGCGAATTATAACAATTAACTTGAACGGATTACGTTCTGCAACCAATAAGGGTTTTTTCCAATGGATGCCCAGGCAACAGGCTGATATTGTATGTGTTCAAGAATTGAAAGCACAACTTGATGATATGACGAGTGAAATGAAAATTCCGGACGGCTATCAAGGTTATTTTCATTGTGCAGATAAAAAAGGCTACAGTGGAGTAGGGATGTATTCTCGCCATGCGCCTGACAAAATCATTGAGGGCGTAGGCATTCCGGAAATCGATTCTGAAGGACGATATTTACGTGCAGATTTTGGCAATTTGAGCATCATATCGATTTACCTTCCTTCAGGATCGAGTGGTGAACACCGACAAGCAATCAAGTTCTTTTTTATGGAGCGATTCTTCCCGATTTTACGAGAACTGGCTCACAGTGGTAGAGAATTCATTTTGTGCGGGGACTGGAATATCGCTCATAAGGAAATTGATCTAAAAAACTGGCGTGGCAATCAAAAAAATTCAGGCTTTCTCCCGGAAGAGCGCGCCTGGTTGACAGCAGTTTTTGAGGAATTAAATTTCATTGATGTGTTCCGTAAAATTGAGCCATCACCAGAACAATATACTTGGTGGTCAAATCGGGGGCAGGCGTGGGCTAAAAATGTAGGATGGCGTATCGACTATCAAATTGCGACCCCTGCGATCGCCGATAAAGTGACCAACGTATCCATTTACAAGCAGGAACGCTTCTCGGATCATGCGCCGCTGATCATCGATTACGATCATCACTTATGATCAATACTACCGTTGCTGGCTGGCTGAGTGTTTGTCGTATTTACATGCATCCCAGGGTGATGGGAATGCTGGCGTTGGGTTTTTCAGCTGGCCTGCCTTTGTTACTGATACTGGGTACCTTATCCTTCTGGTTACGAGAAGCGGGAATTGATCGTGCCACCATAGGCTATTTGAGTTGGATTGGTCTTGCATATGGTTTTAAATGGATGTGGTCTCCCTTGGTAGATCGTCTGCCTTTGCCGCTCCTAACGCGGTTACTAGGTCGACGCCGTGCTTGGCTATTGTTTTCACAGATCACGATTACGATCGCTTTGGTAGGTATGGCTAGCACCGATCCACTTGAAAATCTTTCCCATATGATTTTTTTTGCATTGGCAGTGGCCTTCGCTTCAGCTACCCAAGATATTGCACTAGATGCTTATCGAATCGAAGCGGTTGAGTTAAGACTGCAAGGTGCAATGGCAGCTACTTATCAAGCGGGCTATCGCTTAGCAATGATACTGACTTCTGCAGGGGTGCTATGGATTGCAGCATCACTGGATACTTCTCCAACCGATTATAACTATCAGTCATGGCGAATAGCCTATCTGATCATGGCTGCTTGCATGGCGACTGGCATCATCACTACGTTCATTATTCAAGAGCCTAAAGTTTCGATCAATCAGCTAGCTGCGCAAAATGAAATACAAGCAAGTCAG
The DNA here is from genome assembly GCF_900107265.1 of Nitrosomonas sp. Nm33. Lineage (GTDB taxonomy): Bacteria > Pseudomonadota > Gammaproteobacteria > Burkholderiales > Nitrosomonadaceae > Nitrosomonas. The sequence goes on from NZ_FNPJ01000048.1 coordinate 11,548, forward strand.
ATAATTGCAAATTGGAATTTTAATGCTCGCCTTACCCAATTATTGACCTGGCTATACGGTGCCATGATTGCACCTTTCCAGGATTTTGTCGTGCGGTATGGCTATCATGCCATCTTGATACTGACCTTGATCGCTATTTACCGGATCTCGGATGTTGTGATGGGCGTGATGAGCAACCCCTTCTACGTTGACATGGGCTATACCAAGGATGAGGTAGCAACTGTTTCAAAAGTATACGGTGTCATCATGACAATTTTAGGTGCGGCAGTAGGGGGACTATTGATTGTCAAATTCGGAGTAATTAGAACTTTATTCCTTGGTGCAGTTTTATCTGCCGCGACTAATTTATTATTTGTCTGGCTATCCGTAAAAGGACACGATATCATTGGACTAATAATCACTATTTCCGCAGATAATCTTTCTGCTGGAATTGCTTCTTCAGCTTTTGTTGCTTATCTTTCAGGATTGACTAATTCTGCCTACTCAGCTACCCAGTACGCATTATTTAGTTCAGTCATGCTGCTGATTCCAAAATTTATTGCCGGATTTAGCGGGCAATTCGTAGATGAGTATGGGTATGCATTATTTTTTATGGGAACTGCGCTACTTGGCTTACCTGTTCTCATTTTGGTATGGATGGTCGGGCGAGTCCAATTGAAAACGCTTATCTCTTCCGAAGACCTGGGGCATCGTTCCTAAATGAGTTATTTGCTTCGAGTGAAGCGGTAAAATGCAAGCATCCCGAAAAAATTAGGAGCAAGAGTGATTCGACGGTTACCACTCATGACTCGCCGTTCTAAGATATGCACCTCATGCTGATGGCAAAATTGCTCAAAATCACTGAGTGTACATAAGTGAATATTGGGAGTATTAAACCATTCATAAGGCAAGGTTTGTGATACTGGCATATGACCCAATAAAACTTGCAATCTATTTTTCCAGTAACCAAAATTAGGGAAGGTGACGATACCTTCTTTGCCTGCACGGAGCATTTCTTGAATAATTTTTTCCGTGTGTCTCATCGCTTGCAATGTTTGCGACAGAATGACGTAATCAAACGAATCAGATTCGAAGCCTGATAAACCTGATTCTAAATCATTCTGGACGACGTTGACTCCATTGTTGAGGCAGGCCAGGATATTGGCATCATCAATTTCTACGCCATAACCATGTACGCCGAGCGTATCCTGCAAATACTGCAGCAATGTACCATCACCGCATCCAAGATCGAGTACCTTCGATTCTGGTCTGATCCAGGCAGCAATGGTAGCAAAATCGGGTCTCAATAAAGTAAGAGAAGAGGGTATTTTAGCCATGAAAACACTGTTGAAAGATTAAGTGTCGATTTTGTTCATATAAGCCCGCACCAATTGGTGATAGTACTCATCTTTCATGAGAAAGGAATCATGGCCATGCCTGGATGGTATTTCTGCATAACTTACATTGAGCTTATTATCCAGTAAAGCTTTGACGATAGCGCGCGAGCGCTCAGGTGAGAAACGCCAATCAGAGCTAAATGAAAGCACAAGAAAATTTGCTTTAGCGCAACGGAAGGCAGTACTCAAATCATCATCATAATCTCGTGCAGGATCAAAATAATCCAGTGCTTTTGTCATAAGCAGATAAGTGTTGGCATCAAACTGATCAGCAAATTTATCTCCTTGATAACGCAAGTAAGACTCGATCTGGAACTCTACATCAAAATTGAAGCTGAGCGATCCTGTCCGCAACTCCCGCCCGAATTTCTCAGCCATGGAATCATTGGATAAATAGGTAATATGCCCCAGCATGCGGGCAAGACGCAAACCTCTACGCGGCAATGTGCCATGAGAATAATAATCACCTCCATGGAAATCCGGATCAGTAATGATGGCCTGACGTGCGACATCATTGAAAGCGATATTTTGTGCCGTTAATTTGGCTGCAGCAGCAATAATGATAGCATGCTGGACTTTTTCGGGCGCATAAAGTGCCAACTGCATGGCCGACATACCACCAAGACTCCCACCGACAACTGCTGCAAATTGATCAATACCAAGCTTATCAGCTAATCGCACATAAGTTTCGGCCCAATCTATCGTTGTGACCATGGGAAAATCAGCGCCATAATGCTTACCTGTTTTTTTATTGATGCTCGCAGGACCGGTTGAGCCATGGCAACCACCAATATTGTTTATCCCAATCACAAAAAATTTATGTGTATCGATAGGTTTGCCAGGACCAATCATGTTGTTCCACCAACCTACATTTTTAGGATTATCAGCATAAACGCCAGCAACGTGATGATTACCCGAGAGTGCATGGCAAATTAATACCGCATTGGACCTAGTTGCATTTAATTCACCATAAGTTTCATAAACTTGCTCGTAATTGTCTAATACTGCACCACTTTCTAAACTGAGCGGTGTGTCGCAATAAATCCTTTGTGGCGCAACGATGCCAATGGAGTCTGAATCATGCATGAATATAAGAAAATTTTAGGAAATTCTATGTAAAATTATCCAATACCTATCTATGTGAAATAAACATTATATAGTCAAAAATACTTATGAGGCTTAAGCGTTTATAAAATCGTAATTATTTCGAACTAAAAAGATTAATTATTTAATTTCTCTAATAATCCATGAATTTTCTCAGATTCATCAGTTTTAAGAATCTTCTGGATTATTGGCATGATACTTGGTAAATGACTTTTCAGAATCTTGTGCTTAATAGGCAGGATATGTGCTGGATACATGGAGAATTGTTGTAACCCAAATCCTAACAGTAAACGAGTGTATTGGATGTCACCTGCTATCTCTCCACAAATTGAAATGGGCATATTGGCGCGGTTAGCAGTATAAATGATTCGCGCCAGTAACCAAAGTACAGATGGATGCAGTGGATCATAGAGATGGGCAACCGTGTCATCCGCTCTATCAATAGCTAACGTATATTGAATTAAATCATTAGTACCAATGGACAAAAAATCCAGTTTACGCATGAACATTTCAAGACATAGTGCTGCTGCCGGAATTTCAATCATTCCACCTATCTTGATATCCTCATCGAAAGGTTTTTTTTCATCCTGCAGACTTTGTTTGGCATGCTTAATAAGTTGTAAAGTCTGATTAATTTCATAATCATTTGAAAGCATTGGGATTAGGATACGAATCTTACCATATGCAGACGCTCTCAAAATGGCACGCAATTGTGTTAGGAACATGGCGTGTTCTACTAAGCTTAGTCTAATGGCGCGTAATCCCAGCGCTGGATTGATTGCAGAACTGTAGCTATTTTTAAGACTTTTGTCAGCACCTAAATCGAAGGTACGTATTGTAACTGGTAAGCCTCGCATGCTCTGGGTGACAGTTGAATAAGCTTCAAACTGTTCATCCTCATTGGGTAAATCATCCCGATTGAGAAAAAGAAATTCACTGCGAAATAAACCAATGCCCGTCGCACCATTTTCTTTGACTTGTTCAACATCTTGGGGTAGCTCAATATTGGCATGTAATTCTATCGATGTGCCATCGAGTGTCATCGTGGGAATAGATTTGAGGCGTTTCAGTTTACGTTTTTCCAGATCCAGATGATTCTGTTTCAAACGATATTCAGCAAGCACATATTTGTCAGGGTTGACAATAACTATCCCTTGACCACCATCTACTATTAAATTGTCATTATTGTAAATAAGTTGGCGCGCATGATGCATCGCTACAATGGAAGGAATATTCAGACTGCGAGCTATAATTGCAGTATGGGAAGTGACACCACCTAAATCAATAAGAAAAGCGGTAAATTGATGTTGTTTATATTGCATAACATCTGCTGGACTTAGATCATGTGCTACTAGAATACTGTTACCATCATGCTTTAAGGGAGGAGGAATGTAACCTGGATGCCCCAATAAAACTTTCAATACCCGTTCGACGACTTGAATGACATCAGTTTTACGTTCTCGTAGATAAGCATCTTCAATTTCTTCAAACTGGACAAGCAACACTTCCATCTGTTGCGTAACGGCCCATTCTGCATTGCACTGAGTTTGAGCGATACACTCGGCTGCTGCGGAACTAAGCATTGGATCATTCAGAATCATATGATGTAATTCAAGAAAAGCATTGAATTCAGCAAATGTAGGACCTTGATTGGCTGAAGATTGTAATTTCTCAATTTCCTTGCGTACTATTGCGAAAGCACTGTTCAGCCGTGTTATTTCTTTGTCTATTTGGTTTTTTGGAATCAAATAATGAGCTACATTGAGTGTCGCTGGTGAAGCAAGATGTGCGTGACCAATAGCAACACCTTCGGACGCGCCTACACCATGCAGGATGAAACTCATTCCCCTTCTCCAAAGTGATCATTGATCAGAGCAGTCAATGCCTCCATTGCCTCAGCCTCATCAGTCCCGGTTATTTCAATTGCAACTGTCGATCCTTTATTTGCAGCGAGGGTCATTACACCCATAATACTTTTTGCATTGACTCTACGGCCGTTACGTGTGAGCCATACTTCACTTTGGAATTGACTTGCTAAGCGTGTAAGTTTCGCAGAAGCGCGTGCATGTAGACCAAGCTTATTAATAATTGTTACTTCTTTAAGTAGCATTTCAGCATCCACGTAAAATATGCATAACACCTTCTTTACCTCCAGCAAGTGCTTTTGCTACCACAACTGAAAGTGGTTCATGCCGATAATTTAATGCACGTACTAACATAGGTAAATTCATTCCTGCAAGGCACTCTACTTTTCCAGCTTGGATCAATTGACTAGCGATATTAGAGGGAGTTGCGCCATAAATATCCGTCATCACTAATACACCATCGCCTTGGTCAAGTTTTTTAATTAATTCCTTAGCTTGAGCAACCACTTCATCAGGCTCATCTTGAATAGAAATGGCTTGATATATTAGTTGCTGCGGTTTCTCTCCCAGAATATGGGTTGCACAGCGAGTAAAACTTTCTCCCAGCTTATCATGGGAAATAATTAAAATTCCGATCATTCAATTTTTTGCTTATTTCTGGATAAGAAATCAAGCTATGAATTTTATTCTCATTGTCGAGATTATCCTAGCTTGTCTTTAACATACCAAAATTTTGTTTATATAGCCGTACAACAATGATGCTCTTATGTATTTAATATGGTTATTAATTCAGTCTTTTATAATTGTATATTAAAGGTATTCCTTTCAGAATAGTGACTTTTAGCGACTTATTTTTTGGTAATAAAACCTTAATGATGTTTATTGAAAGATGTATTGATTCCATTGCATATTGAGAATGAGCGGCTATTTCTTGACAAAAACAATTAAATGTAACATCATGCCCGGCTTGCTACAAAGCATAAAATAATTGATAAAAGCTTTAAAAAAGATAGTTTCAATCTTTTGCTAATGGCTTTGATATAATGTTGTTCCCTTAATTAATAACTGGTAAGAAGAATAAAAATTAGGAAAGCTAGGAGCGCCCGTAGCTCAGTTGGATAGAGTACTTGGCTACGAACCAAGGGGTCGTGGGTTCGAATCCTGCCGGGCGCGCCATCTTTTATTCTTATCTAAATAAAGCGGTTTTAAGGAAACAGCATTCTAGTTGTAAAAATATTAAATAACTCTTTCGTTGTGTTAGAGGCCAAGTAGCTCAGTTGGTAGAGCAGAGGACTGAAAATCCTTGTGTCGGTGGTTCGATTCCGCCCTTGGCCACCAATAAAATCAAGCACTTAGTCAGAATATGACTAAGTGCTTTTTCTTTTTATGCATCCGTGTAGGCTTATTGTAGGAAATTTTTATCAATACTAGAGGGTTACATGGAAAACACCAAGGCAACACTTACGAGTGATACCAGCAAAAAGCCTAATATTCACGCGTATGGTATGTGAAGTACCTTTACTCTATCTGGCGAATTTATTCTGTGCACTCAAACAGGAAACGCGCTGACGAATTTTTCATTCGTAACATGTATTTTTTTAGAAGCTAAAAAAAGCTATGTCGCTTGGTGCTGTAAATTGTCGACTTGTTTAATGAGGGAATGCAATAGAAAATTTTGGTGTGATCAATGAGCTAGCTAAGGGAATTGACTCGCACGAAATCAAACTTTTACATAATATTTTTTAGTTATTTTTTCGCCCTTAGAAACTTTCATTCATGGCTTTCAGAAACCTTGCGCTGCATTATTTTTGGCTTGCTCAATGGATTAAAAAAATTATTATTTGTGCCAAGTCAGTGACCCTAAAAATATAGATATATCATTGAAAATTAACAATATTATTAACTGCGCTCTGCAATCTGCTGGTTTTCAACCAGCTTTCGCCCCAAGGGACAAGGAATTAAACCTGAAGAGATTAAAATTATGGTTACTCTGATGGTTTTTCCATCACACCAAAATCAACCATGTAAAACACCAAATCGCGCTACAAGTGATTATTTGGCTTTTGATATATCCATTTCAGAAAAGATGAATAATCGACTGTAATTCGATTCTGACGACGTTATAGATGATTACTTGCCATTCTTTTGTTTGAATTCGCTGCAGCTCCTTAGCATACTTTGAACCGGTCAGCACTTTATACCTTGATTGGTTACAGCGTAACGCTGACAATCACTTGCATGTCGTAAGAAATAGGCCAATGCTTCAAAATCGGCTTTCCATTTATTCAAAACTAAATAATGATCATTTATTGATTCTCAAATCCGATGTAACCAGCTTTTGATTATTTCAATGTGGCTGTATTGTTTGTGATGTATCAGCCGTATCAGAATCACTCTGTATGCCTGCTAGTAGGACATCTAGCGTCATGCTTAAATCTTTGGCAATTGGACGGGATAAAGTTTCGTACCAGATCCATTGATCTGCATAATCTTGGCGTGAAACACTAGGAGCGCTATTCTACTCATAGAGAGCTTGTATCGATCAGCAAAGTCGAATAGTGCGTGAAGTAGTGGCTTACGCAGAGAAATATATCAATTAAGATGCCAAAATTCTGCAGGAAGCGCTGTGCGATATCGCTGCGGGCGTGATGGAATTGACAAACAGCGGTTGGGTAATTGGATCAGAAAACGCGCCGGTCAAATCGTCAATGGTTTTCGGTTTGAAAAAGATACCAGCAGAAAACGCAACGCTGACAGTTGGCGCGTGACAGTTATGCCTGGTGCAGCATCAAAGCCCGATATTTCCGACGCGTCCGACGCTTACTGAAGCCGCAAATAGTCGGAAGTGTCGGGTTAATCGGGCATTGCGCCGTGGTAAGAAAAAGTATCAGGTAATTCTTTTTCGGTTGATTGGTATGGATTTTGTTTTATGACTATTCATGCCTGTCAACCTGGTTCATGAATGTAGTTCTTTTTTTACTGTATTGTTGCCTTCAATTAATGTTATGCATAATGAATTATTCAAGATTAGAATGCACCGTTATCTGTTAACTTTAGCTATACCAAGCATTTGAAGGAATCTCTATAACACCTGGATATAACCTCATGACACCTGAAAAATTCATTAAGAGATGGACTGAAAATGATTTAACCGAAAAAGCAGGCGCGCAACCGTTTATTGAAGACTTATGCGAGCTGCTGCAAATCGAAAAGCCACGCCACTCCGAAGATTATTGTTATGAGAAAGGGGCTATTAAGGACGGCGGTGGGCAAGGCTGGGCAGATGTTTGGAAGCGCGATCATTTTGGGTGGGAAAACAAGAAACCAGGAAGTGACTTAAAGGCAGCCTTAGCACAATTGCGAGAATATTCCGGCAACCTTGGCAACCCTCCCTTGCTAATTGTATGCGACCGCGAACACATCGAAATTCATACCGCGTTTCGTGGCTACCCGGACGAGCCACGTACCATCTTGCTAAAAGACATCGGTGAGCCAGTAAACTTACAAATCTTGCGTTGGGTGTTTACTAATCCTGACAAACTTAAACCGCTAAAATCTAATGCAGCAATTACCACTGAAGCTGCAGGTCAGTTTGCCAAATTGGCTAAAGCTATGCGTGAACGCGGTGTTGATCCTCAGCAGGCAGCACATTTTCTGACCCAGTGCATTTTCTGCATGTTTGCCGAGGACGAGGGGTTGCTGCATGACAGCCCTACGAGTGACAGTGAGATTTTTTCTGGCATCCTCAAAGCTGCCAATGCAGATCCCAGCAAAGCCGCGGATAGGATTAAAAAGCTGTTTGCAGCGATGCAAAAAAAAGGTGGTATATACGGTAATGATGATATTGCCTGGTTCAATGGCGGTCTGTTCAAGATCATTGACGTACCGCCGCTTACTGAAGGCGATCTATCCATTTTACGCCAGGCCGCCGAAAGTTTGGACTGGCGAGCAATTGATCCGACTATCTTCGGCACCTTGTTCGAGCGTGGCCTTGATCCAAACTCGAGGGCACAACTGGGAGCGCATTATACCGATGTCGCTACCATCAATAAACTGATAGAGCCGTTGATCACCCGGCCATTGAGCGCCGAATGGATAGCCGTCAAAACAGAAATAATTGCCGCACTGGAAAATGCAGACAGAACCAAAGGGGAAACTAAGAAAAAATACCGTAAAGCTGCCATAGACCTGTATCACGGTTATCTGGAACGGCTACGCAACTTTCGGGTGCTAGATGCCGCTTGTGGCTCTGGTAATTTTCTCTACCTGGCATTACATGCCCTGAAAGATCTAGAACACATCGCTCAATTGGATGCCGAGGCGCTGGGCCTCAGCAAACAGCTCACTATCGAAACCGGCACCGACAATGTGCTCGGCATTGAAACCAACGAATACGCTGCCGAATTGGCGCGAGTGACGGTGTGGATAGGCGACATCCAATGGTGTCAGCGCAATGGCCGGCCGATCAACAAAAATCCTATCCTCAGCAGTTTGGATGGCATCCAGCACCGCGATGCACTGCTCAATGTTGATGGATCAGAAGCTCTGTGGCCTCAAGCTGACGTGATCATTGGTAATCCGCCTTTTTTGGGCGATAAGGTGATGCGCGGCGAGCTCGGTGATGATTATGTGACAACATTGCGCAACTGTTACAAAGGACGAGTGCCAGGCGGTGCAGATTTGGTCTGCTACTGGTTCGACAAAGCACGGCAGCAGATTGCGAATGGTAAGGCAAAGGCGGCGGGGTTAGTGTCTACTAATTCGATACGGCAAAAACGCAATCGCGTTGTATTGGAGAGTATTCTGCAATCGATGCCTATTTTCGAAGCTTGGCCAGATGAGGACTGGTTCGACGCCGGAACGGCAGTGCGCGTGTCACTAGTATGTTTTGGCTATCCAGGACTCTATACGATCAGATTAGCAGGTAAACCGGTAGCTCTGATTCATGCCGATCTTACTGCCAGCTCCGACGCCAGCACCGCTCTAGATTTGACTCAAGCGAAATCCCTGCCAACCAACAAAGACAGATCTTTTTTCGGCCTGTGTCTTGCTGGACCGTTTAAAGTGGACATTGCTACCGCGCTCGCTTGGCTGAAAGACACCGGCAATCCGAACGGCCGTCCCAACAGTGACGTAGTGCGGCCCATATACAACGGCTCCGATATAACTCGCCGCTGGGCGGGCAATTGGGTGGTGGATTTTGCTGGGATGGAACAAGAAAAGGCCGCTGACTATCTGGCTCCTTTTGCCCACGTCGAGGAAAAAGTGAAACCTGTTCGTGAAGGCAATCGCGAGGCTGTCCGCGCCGAGAAATGGTGGCGGCACGGTCGTCGACGCCCAGAGCTGCGCGCCGCACTTACAGGACTGACTTATTACATCGCTACTCCAGAAACTGCTAAGCACCGTTTTTTTGTCAAATTCCCGGTGCAAGTGGCACCGGAACACAGTCTAATTGTTTTTCCCCGAGAAGATGATGTGATCTTGGGCATCCTCTCCTCCCGCATCCACTGTATTTGGGCTTTGGCAAAGGGTGGGCGCATGGGTTTAGGGAATGAACCCCGCTATAACGCAAGCCTCACTTTCGAAACTTTTCCATTTCCACCTGGTTTTGACCTCAAAGTTAAGGCCATTCTTAAGGCCATTCCCGAAAACATGCACTTCAAGAACATCGCGGAAGCCGCAGCTGATTTAACTGCTTGGCGTGATAAATGGCTCAACCCAGAAGGTTGGTTGGAGTGGGCGCAAACAGAGGAAGAACGCGCAGCGGGCTTCCCACCTAGACCAATACCCAAACTAGAACACGCCGTTGACTGGAAGAAGCGTACATTGACAAATCTCTATAACGAGATGCCCACCGGTCTAAAATTACGTTGCGAGAAGCTTGATAAAGCCGTCGCTAAGGCATATGGCTGGAATGACTACACGCCAGAAATGACAGATACGGAAATTCTGCAACGCTTGTTGAAATTGAATTTGCTGCGAACCACAGACAAACAATCATCAACAACTGCAGAAAATTCTGATGAACATAAGCAACAGTGCCAAGAAATTGAAGCTTTGCCCATAGAATTGCAACAACAAGCCTCTGGTTAATTTTGCTCTTGAAAGGGAGCAGAAAGTAACATAACTATTTTTATATTTTACTTTCTCAGATAAAAGTAAATTAATGTTTGTTTTATGTTACTTTCGGTTCGCAAATTTCAATGAACCCGTTATTGTCAATATTGAGCAGGTTCAGAAAGTATGCAGCTTGAGTTATAAAACGGCAAACGATTTGGTGGGCGCAATGTGCAAGCATGGAATCTTGCGAGAAACCACTGGACAAAGCCGTAATCGTGTTTTTGTTTTTCTGCCTATCTATCGGTTTCTGGCGACTGACCAATATTCAAAAGCGGCTATGTGCCGCCAAATCGAGCAATGTTTCGATTTGTCCCGCAGCTTTCAATAGGGCATATAAATCGAAGCGCTCCACCTTTATGCCCTCATGAACATAATCCGCCAGATAGCGATCTGAATTGGGTTGCACACCGTTCCGGTGACAAACCAAATAGCAGACGGATTCAGCCTCAAGTTCACGATCTTGAGGAGAAAGATGGCTACGGTCTGGTATTTTCAAATAACCGTCTCCGCTCAAATGCCCCAGGTACAGATGCGCCAGTTCGTGAATTAACGTGGCAAAGCGTACATTAGGATTCTGGGTTTTGTTGAGACGGATGAGGTAATGCGGCTTCTTCTTGGATTCCCTCGCTTCTTTGGTTCTTGGAATTTGTCTTATCACTTCCAGCGCGATTCCAGTCCTTTCGATGTTACCCGCTAGACCGTCGCCATATTCAACTTGTACTGTTTCAATACCCTGCCTGTCAAGCAACTCGATAAATCGTGAAATTCTATGTTCTTTCATGCCTCCTTCAGCTCTAAACATTTCGGCGACATCGTAGGGTAGCGGGGGGCCATCAGTGTCTTCAGCATCGTACACCAACGCCACCGGAGCGAACGGCCATAAGATCAACAACGGACGCGCGCCTTCCCTTACGGCACGTCCGAATCTATCCCACCAATCAAACTGAGAAGCAGCAAATCGCAAACCAGGTTTTTGGATATGCAATAAGAATGCGTTGAACGGTGCAAAATTGCGCAACCTCACCACAAAGTCAAGCATCTCTTGATAATCTTGCCCGTGCCTATAGAGCTTGGAATCATGTAGCAATTGGGAAAGCAGCAAGCGAGCCTGGTTTTCAGTTGAGTTATAGTGAGAGTCGAACATCCGTTATTATCCTGATTTGAATGCTAATCATGCCATGTGCTGTCTTGATGCTCAAGTTGACATTATCATTATTAAATAGTGAGCTGCAGTGTATCTTCACATAGCAATCTTTCAAGGTTATTGAAGGTTTTCGGAGTCCATAAAAAGGGGTACAACATGATTAGAAATCAAAAGAAACCTACTGGTAGACCCACTTCATATCGACCTGAATATGCTGAGCAAGCTTATAAGCTGTGCTTGCTTGGAGCGACCGACAAGCAGCTAGCTGAATTCTTTAATGTAGTCGAATCAACCATCAGTTTCTAGAAGATAAAACAACCTGAATTTCTTGCCATGTTGAGAAGGGGAAAGCTCATCGCTGATGCTAAAGTAGCAGAGGCCCTCTACAAGATGGCAATTGGCTATTCACACCCTGAAACGCATATAGCACGCCAAGGGGGCAAAGTCATCAAAATCGAGATTACCAAACGTTATCTGCCTAATACTAAAGCTTGTATTTTTTGGCTAAAGAATAGGCAGCCGAAACTCTGGCGAGACAGAATTGAACTTAAGCAGCAAACAAATCTAAACAAATTTCCGCCCAAAGAAGAGCTTGACGCAATGTATGAAAAGGCATTGGCAGAAGCCGCAAGACGGAATGCTAAAGTATTGGCTGAAAGGCGTGAATTCTTGCAAAGAACAGGAATAGATCATGGCAAAGATGCAAGCAATTCCTGAATTATTTCCATTGCTGAAAATTAGTGTTGGTCACATTCCTGAAGACTTGCGTGTAGAATCCGTCTCTTTTTGATGATGGTATTGAAAATCGAATCAGCTATTCATAAGGAAAAACTTTTTAACTTTTACACCTTAGAAATTAAAGCAGATTTTTACAGGCGGCAAGTTATACTTGAGAACCACTTTGGGATGATGTTACAAAGAAGCTTCTTTTAACATTAGCCCTATTTCGTATAGCCGTAACAGCACAGTAACGCTTTGAGAGCATATTCGCCAGGCAGAGACTCATTTTGCTGGGTAGTTTCTCTAGCTTGGGAAGATGAACTAGAATGTGTGTGACTTTAACAGATTGATCAATCGATTAATTATTTTGTAAAAGTGTTGCGAGCATCAGAATTCCTGCCAGTGTAGTTAGCGCTATTATATCTGCTATGATTTATGAGGCTTACATTTTAAGCCTCTTTAAGGTCGGAAAGGTTGCATCGCCCGCGAAGCATAGCAACCCTTCCTGTATTTGTGACAGAAGCAGGTCTAACGGTAATTAGGCCTATTTGATTTATAGGAGTTAAAAATGATTAAACTGTTTATGCAGTTACGGATCAGATCAACAATACCTATGGCTACATTATGCGGCAAAGACAAAAATAAATGCAATACCATCTTAAGCTATAGAAACCTGGCATTCAGCTTAAGGCTCACCATAAAATAAAAAGCACGTCCTTGATCCCGCCCCTAGCCCAGGCTAGGGGTTATATTCTACACTTAATAACTTAATTGTAGATATTTCCTAGTTTTTGAAAATCATGCGAAAAATTTATAACACATGCCAGGGAATGGAAATTGAAACTAAACGCTACAATTCTACGATCTCGCAATATTCGGCTACGCCCAAAGGCTAATCAATCGTCATTAGTCAAATGGCAAGCGATTGCATCTATAACCGCATCCATAGCGATTCCTCTCATCTTGGCGATCTTCGGATTCCTAGGGTCTGTTGACATTTCACACAGGTAGCCACAGATACCCGCATGCCATGGCAACCATACTTTCATAATTTCTCTTTAGTTTGTCGTATCGTGT
>NZ_FNPJ01000063.1 GCF_900107265.1 Nitrosomonas sp. Nm33
GCTTACACGTTCCGCGAGAAGAAACCTTCACTTAATATCAGATTCACTCAAGCTCTTCCACTTGTAGGGTTGTGATTCTTATGTCGAACTCACGTTAATCTATCACATCTATCATCGGGAGCAGCACGAATGTTTCTCTTCTTGAATCGACGGGCATGGTACAGTGCCGTATGAACAGAACACACAACAATCACCTGGCTTTGGCTTGAGTAATTCATTACAAGCCTTGCAGTCATAGAACCACTGGCATGCATTCGTTGGCATTGTCTCCATTTCTTTATGACCACAAAGTGGGCACGTGATCACAGATTCCAAAATGACAGCAGGATTTAGGCGCATTTTTGTCACCCTCATTCGTAAAGCCAATTATTTCTGGTAGAAATCAGAATCTAGGGGGCTTATTGATTTTCTGGAGATTCTTCTGACAGTCTACCGCCCAACGTTTCTAAGGCAACATTGGCCAGATCTTTCCATTCCTTTCTATCCCAGTGCTTGGTGTAACGCCTGAATTGACGCTGTGTTGAAAGGAGTGGGAATGCATCAGGACCAAGCAGACCCCGTATCTCATTGCAATAACGGGTAATATCCTTTTTTGCTTGTTGATAATCGAAATCTGGTCCACCATAGGCTACACCAAGCAAAGCGAGTTCGGCCAGCGTTCCTAATGTGTATCCCCGATTTTCTCCGTTGGCCTTATTCAATTCCCACTCGACAATTTGGCGAGCTGTGATCCACCATTGACCATAATTTTTCGATAAGGATTTAAAAGCTGCTTTATTGATTAATGCTGGTATCGCTGTAATAGAAAGATATTGAGTCATAACCCAATGATTATGGGGCTCGATCTCCAAGGCTTCGCGATAAAATAGTTGAGAAGCTTCATAGGCTTTTTTGCTTTCCTTTATCCACTTCGGAACCTTGCTGGGATCAGCAGCGTGGTTACTCGCAAGTAATGAATAGGCGATCCCGATACGTTTCTCACTGGCTGCACTCATACCAAGACGTTCGGCTTTCACCTCGAAAGAAGTCATTGCTTCAGGTTCTTCACGCCATACTTTGAGTTCGTTACGAATTGACTTGCATAAGGAAGCGATTTCTTCTCCATACTCAGCAGAATTGAACGTTTGCTGGATTTGTTCAAAGTCAGCATTAGCACCCACCAATTCATCGATACGATCGAATTTGACCTCTAGTCGTTTTCTGATTTGTTTGTCACGGAAGGTATTTACTTGATCCTCGAAGTTTAATGGTACAGTGGCGTAAGCCACGATACTAGCCCAATCATGAGTACCAGCTGCATCGGTGCGTAAGCGCTGACGTAGTTCATAGATGACCCAGCGTGGATCGTTGCCGTCAAGTAGTCGTTGATAAAGGACTTCGGCAGCGATCGCCGAGGCCCTCATCCATAGCGGGAACTGCGATGCGATAACCCAAGGAATACCCGCAGCATGCAGTTCATGCGCGATACTGCCACCGGGAGTAAGCATTGATTCAATATTGCTTGAATCACAGGTTGCGAGCGTGACCAGTGTGGGGCAGAATTTCGTATTTCCCGAAGAGTCACGAGCTGTCAGCGCAATGGCAAGCCTTTCGCCATCAATGACGTCCTTGCTTTGATCAAGATCGTTGCATAATGCTACCCCATAGCGTTTATCACCAGAGCTTTCCAACGGTGCACCATGTGCCAGAATGTGTACATGAGTATACTCAGTCTCGGCACATGCTTCGCGGATCTGTTTTAAGGTAGCATTGGGCAGGACAGTCAAAATCTTTTTAACATCCTCAATGCGTTCTTTGGCCATCCCTGGGCTTCTGATTTTTACCCAAGGCTCGATGGCTGAACGGAGTGCTTGTAAATGGGATTGGGCGGGAACATAAAGTCCATCTGGTTCTGCAAAAGCAAAGAGGATGCGCGGTGGCCGGTTCCAATTAACAGGGAGAGGGCGCCCGCGACGAATTTCCCGTGTGATTGAGATCGGTGCGCGTGTTTGTAGGAATAACGGGGAGCCAGAGCCTGGAAAGCCGTCCACGCCAACGGCAAGCTCGAATGGAATCAGCCCAAGCTCAAACGCAGATAAGGAAAGGCGCAGATGAACCAGTTTCCCGACTTCCACTGCTGCATTACCCAATTCTGAAAGCAACGCGGGAATCTGGCCCAGCACTCTCCCAATCGCCTCACCCAAATCACGAATTTCAGCCTGGCGCTGCTCATCTTTTGCAGGATCCTTATCGGATTCATAACGTAGCCTGCGCAAACGCATTAGCAATTGTCGGTGCTCAAATGGCATTTGCACAGTCACTGGCCCTTCTTCGCCGCATAACGCAATATAAGGCGTAAGCGGAGAGAGTAATTGATTGTGCGATGGTCCTGGTCTGAGCAATTCAAGTTTTACTTTTTGGATTACCTTGCTGGGCACAGTGCTCATGTCACTACCCCGGAAATTTTTTTATTTCAACAGGTGCACCTGAACCATTACCCACAACATGAGTCAATCTCCCAACTGCTTTGCCACCTTCTTCTTTGATCGATACAGCGCTGGTCTGGTCCATCACGAATGGCTGATTACCAAATTTTGCCTGATCGATAGTTTCCATTTTTCCATTGATAAGTACATCATACACTGGTTTGAAGGAAGCCGTGTCTTTCAGCATAGCTTCGGTAAACTGCAATAAGCGGATCCAGGTACCACTATTGAAATAATAGCGTCCACCCCCCATGTCGATTGCGCGTTCAAGATGTGTGTGACCCGTAATAATAAAGTCGACGGGTGATCCGATGGCAGCTGTCACTTGCTTATAAGTATCATCCTGATCGGAGATATCGAATGTTTTGTCGTCTGTCAGCCAGTCTTTAAGCGCACGTCGGAGCGCTTCATCTTTGCCGACACCCCTCATCCAGCCGGTTAAACTGTCCAGGATGAGTTGTGGTGTGCCTAAGGTATTGTCGGCGGTTGCTATCTTCGCATCCGTGCGGTTAAAGTTCTCTTCCGCAGCTAGCAACATTTCATCAGCGCTACGGCTGCCAGCTGCTGTAGCGCCTAATATTCCAGCTTTAAGGTTGGGTCCCAATAAACGATCGGTGGTGAATGGTATGGCAACATCCTGGCTAGGCTGTTGAAAGCCTTCAGCGGATAGGCGTTGGTCAACTTGTTTTTGTCCTTGCATCTTTTCGCCAACGATCGGTAGCAGTTTGCCAATTTTACTTACTTGTGATGGATCAAGTACCAATAAGGTACCGATGGCTGCTGAAGTTTCGGGTTTAAGCAGATCGATCCAGGCAAACCTGCGCTTTACTTCATTCATGACTTCCTTGACCATGCGCGTACCGGCATTGGGGTACCATTCGTTGGGGTCAAGCGAACGGCCAACATTCAAGCGTCGCCCCACTTTTGCCAGGTCTTCGTAACGATTGTAATTCCAGGCATCGACTTCATTACCGTGAGTACAATAGATGCGTGCATTTCCTACCATGCACGTGTAGCCTGCGCCAGTTGTGGAAAATTCAATACGTGCGCGTGCTGCTAGATCGCTTCCTGCCAGATGCGTAATAATCAAACGTTGTACAACAGGAAAAGATAATTCGATATCGTGATTGCCAATGATGATGACCAGGGTGCGTCCTTCCAGCTTGACAAAATCAGCCAAAGCTTTCCATATGTCGCAAAACGATGGGTCTTTCATGATCCGCTGTACGGTGACCGCTGCTTCATCAACGGCAACATAGCCGTGGATGTCTTCAGCCAGCGTATCGATGACATCGCCATTCAATATCAATGCCACACGTCCACCAGGCCGTTGTTGACCAACCCAGCTGATATAGTTGGCAAGGCGCTCAGTTTCGCGCAAAATTTGAAAATCCACTTTGTTGCCGCCCATGTGGATGTCTGAAATGACATGGATTTCATCGTATTCGGGAAAATCACTCATATCGTTACCTCATTGAATTAAGATAATCACAGACCCACCTTTGACAGCCTATCTCAGGTCTCTTTAGAAAAAAATTATTCCTGTTCACTTTTTTATTCAGAAAATTAATCTTTTGTTTCTACCTGGACTAATGGCTCAGATTCAATCGCTTTCAAGGTTGTTGGCTTACGTCGTGGTCTCCTGGGAGGGTTCGTCTCTTCCACTGTTTCAGAAACTTTATCGGGAGCAGTCTCAATCAGGATTAGGCCACTTTGGGACAAATCCGGTAATTTGGAAACAGCACGTGGTTCGGCCGATTGAGGTGGACTGGGTTGGGAGGGAGGCGGTTCATGTTCTACCGGAGCCGAAATGCGCTCGAATGATAAGTCAAACTGCGGAATGGGAACAGGTAATGCTGTGGTTAGCAGATCAGGAGAACGATCTACTGGCTCAGATTTCTCGCTGATTTCGCTAATTTCAGAGCGGGCACTTTCTGCCTTAAAAGTAATAAGTTTCCGTGTTGCTGCTTGCTCATCGAAGTGGCTTTCAGGCTGAGCCTGCTCTAAGGGAGGTGTTTCCTCAGCTTCAGCTACTCTATGAGCACGTGATCGCTCGGAGCGATCACGCTGCCGCCCTCCGCGTCGGCGGCGTGAACGTCCACGCTCTTCAATTTGCTCAGGTAATGTCTCAACGGGTGTTTCAACTGGCGCGATCCCTTCCTCAGTCGGTAATTCTGCCTCAGAAGGTATTTTTTCTGCATGTGGTGGACGAGCTTGTTTTCTTCGCGCAAACTGACTGTCACGATTTTTCTGTACAGCTCCTCCATGGGGCTCAGGAACTATCTGCTCCTCTAGCAGAGCTCCCGCTGACTCTTGGGGTAGTTCCTGCAGAGGTTCATGTAGGTCGTGACGTCTGTGTTGTTCATGAACCAGTATTTCTTTGCTGCGGCCACCGCGACCACGTTCCCGACGTCCCCGACCTCGCTCGTGACGCTGCAATCTTTCCTTATGACTGGGTAGAGTGGATTCTGCAGACGCACCTTCATGGCTGGTTGGTCTGAACCAGCCAAAGAATTTATCCAGAAATGAAGCTTGTTCGCGAGGTTTTTCTTCACGCGCTGGAGCAGGTTGTGCAGGTGTAATTCCTTTTACTGCAGCCTGGGGACGTGTTGGCTTGACTTCCTGGGCTGTCGACGGAAGGATAATTTCTTCCGCAACTTTCTCTACCATCTCATAACTGGCTTGTATTTCAGTTGATTTAATATCTTCCTGGCGCAGTCGAGTAATCTTATAACTTGGCGTTTCCAGATAGATATTCGGAATGAGGATAATATTTACTTTTAAGCGTGCTTCGATACTATGGATATCAGAACGTTTTTCGTTTAACAGGAAAGTAGCAACATCTACAGGAAGTTGCACATGCAGGGCACTCGTATGCTCTTTCATGGCTTCTTCCTGGATGATTCTGAGAATATGCAGAGCAGATGAATCGGTGCCGCGTATATGTCCCGTTCCATGGCAACGAGGACAGGTGATATAGTTGCTTTCTCCAAGAGAGGGGCGTAGGCGCTGGCGCGATAGTTCCAACAATCCAAAACGTGAGATTTTCCCAACCTGGACGCGTGCACGATCATGGCGAAGCGCTTCATGCAGACGTGATTCTACTTCCCGTTGATTGCGGGTGATTTCCATATCAATGAAATCGATGACAACCAATCCACCGAGATCACGTAGACGGAGTTGTCGAGCAACTTCGTCTGCAGCTTCCAGATTGGTATTAAGCGCAGTACTTTCGATGTCAGTACCTCGAATGGCTCGTGCTGAATTGACATCGATGGATACGAGCGCTTCTGTGTGATCAATGACGATAGCTCCGCCCGAAGGCAGAGATACCTGCCGGGAGTAGGCCGTTTCTATTTGGTGTTCAATTTGGAAGCGAGAGAATAAGGGTACATCATCCTGATACAGCTTGAGACGGTCGACATTATCAGGCATGACGTGGGCCATAAATTGGCACGCTTGCTCATAAATCTCAGGGTTATCGATCAGAATTTCACCAATTTCATGATGGAAATAATCGCGAATGGCGCGAATGACGAGGCTACTTTCCTGATAAATCAAAAAGATACCGCTTTGATTCTTAGCTGCTTCTTCAATCGCGTGCCAAAGTTGTGTCAGATAATTTAGATCCCACTGTAATTCTTCTTCATTGCGGCCAATGCCTGCAGTACGTGCAATAATGCTCATCCCGGGTGAGATCTGCAGGTGCGAGATGACATCACGTAGTTCAGTTCGTTCTTCCGCGCTGATACGACGGGAAATACCTCCACTATGCGGGTTATTGGGCATTAACACGAGATAACGCCCTGCCAGGGAAATGTAGGTGGTTAATGCGGCACCTTTAGTACCGCGCTCATCCTTATCAACTTGAACGATCAGCTCCTGACCTTCTCGGAGTAAGCTTGGAATACGATGACTCGGTAAATCAGGACTCTCACCGAAGCAGGTGGGGGAAATTTCTTTATAGGGCAAGAAACCATGGCGATCTCCACCATAATCAACAAAGGCGGCTTCTAATCCTGGTTCTAAGCGGGTAATAACTCCTTTATAAATATTGCCTTTACGTTGCTCTTTACCAATTGTCTCAATATCGAGATCAATCAGTTTTTGTCCATCTACAATCGCGACACGCAGCTCTTCTGGCTGTGTCGCATTGAATAACATGCGTTTCATTTTATACCTCCCGCGCTCAATTCACGGGCAGATTGCTGCATATCAGGCAGCATAGCTTCCTATCGTTTACGCATAATAGAATTTATTGTTCAGATAATTGGGTCATAGTATTAGGAAAGGACTGTATGAAGTGGTTATAGTGGTACATCGCAGTATCGCGGAGCTTGACCCCTTTAGTGTCTCCGGACGATAAGTAACTTCGCCAAAATTTGCTTGGCTTGTTTTATGGGGGCTCATGCTCTGGGTGCTTCCAACATTGTTTCTCTTATTCAGACCTTCTTTAATTTTCCTATCCTTGAAGATTGGCCAATTTCTAGCGTGTATCTTGGTTCCTGCAAACTGTGGAAACAGGATTGAAATCAAGTTATACAAGGTTTCGACAAAGTCTATCCCGTCGGCGGGTACTACGAAACCGGAAACTAAAATTCATATGTGCTTTGAGCGCGCAAATCAATTACTATCGCTACTTTAGGTGGTGAGCGACATTAACCAAATCAGTGCTGACTTTCTTCAACACTTCAAAAACTATCGAGTGAGTTAATAATTACCCGGTGTAGTCATGCTCATCATGTAATCGGTACATGATATGCGTAGTATATGGGTATATATGTGAATTCCAAATGAAGAGTATAGGTAAAATTAATACGTTAAACAAAAATATTATGCCAGATATGGTCATTGTAGAAAATATCAATGAAGAAGCCGATGGGCAACGTATTGATAATTTTTTCTTCAAGCGTTTTAAAAAGGTGCCCAAGAGTCACATTTATCAACTCCTGCGTAGCGGTCAGGTGCGCGTCAACAGTAAGCGTATCAATGCTGATTACCGCTTGCAGCAGAATGATAAGGTGCGTATTCCGCCAATCAGAACGCCCCAAAGTAGCTCTTTGCAAAATATCAAAAAAATAGTGAAGCCTTCTCTTGCCGCTTTTGAAGTGCTGTTTGAAGATGAATGGTTATTGGCGATCAATAAACCATCAGGTATAGCAGTACATGGTGGAAGTGGAATTAGCCATGGTGTGATTGAGCAATTACGTGCACGTTATCCAGACTGGAAATTTCTGGAACTGGTACATCGCCTGGATCGGGAAACCTCTGGGGTCTTACTGCTTGCCAAGAAACGCAACGCATTGGTCGAGGTACATCGGCAAATTCGAGAAGGAATCGTAGAGAAACGTTATTGGGTTCTTGTTAGGGGTAGATGGCGCAACGCTAAGCAGAGTGTGAAATTAGCGCTTAATAAATTTGTTACCGCTGATGGGGAGCGACGTGTGACGGTTGTTTCAGGAAGAAATGAGGAAAAAAAAGAACTGCCAGCCCATACTGTCTTTACTTTGAAAAAAAATTGGCAAAATTTTAGTTTGTTGGAAGCAGAATTAAAAACCGGCCGTACTCATCAAATCCGGGTCCATTTGGCGCATCTAGGTTTCCCGATTGCAGGGGATGATAAATACGGTGACTTTGAGTTGAATAAACAGCTGATGAAAGGAGAGCAGAGACTTAGCCTAAAACGTATGTTTCTGCATGCGGGTAGTTTGAAGATGACGCATCCAGCAACAGGCGAACACATCTGCCTGGAAGCGCCATTACCCAATGATCTGGAAGTTTTCCTGCAAAGACTGGATGAGGAGAATGCAAGTTGAGAGGTTGTGAAAACGAACGAAGTGAGTTTCGCTAAAACTCGCAAGCTCGTTTTCTTGTAGCTGCGTTCCGTCCATCCCATGCTTGGGGCATTCGCTACAATTCCTTCACTACCTCCGAAGGCTATATAATCATTCTGCGCTTTTGTCCTCAAATTAGTTATTAAATGCTGGTTCCAATTGCATTTTTCTCTGCACGGAAGAGTAGTTTGATTCCAGCATCGGATATAACACTTCCCAAACATTTTCAGTAATTAATTTTTGCGCAGCTACGTCAGGATGAATTCCATCCGCCTGAAAAAACTCGCGCTTATCACCAAATCCGGCCAGCAAAAAAGGGATTAGCTTTAATTGATAGCGTTCAGCGAGTTGGGGATAAATATTGCGGAACTTTTGGGTGTAGGCTATGCCATAATTGGGCGGTAGTTGCATACCAGCTAGTAGAGGCGTGGCATTATTTCGCTGACAAGCTTGAATGATGGCTTCTAGATTATCATGGATGGATTGAATGGATGCGCCGCGTAGGCCATCATTGCCACCTAATCCGATGATGACGATGTCCGGCTGATGCGTTTTGAGTGCTTGCTCAATACGGTTGCGTCCTCCCAGCGTTGTTTCACCGCTGATACTGACGTTGATTACCTGATAATGAGGAGAGAGCACTTGCATTCGCTGTTTGAGCAGATTCACCCATCCAGCTTCTGCTGGCAAGCCATAACTGGTTGATAAGCTATCTCCAAAAATCATGACAGTTATGCCATTAACTGGGCTGGCTGCTGCGTAAGAAGCAATATTGAATAGAAAGAAGAGAATGATCAAAAAATTTTTCATGATGAATAATCGTGCTAAGCAAGTGGCACATCCCATCGTGCGAGCAAATGCCCTCACTAAACAAGTTGATACCGGCAATAATCAATTAACGATTTTGCAGAATATTTCTCTGGAAGTAAATGCAGGCGAATCGATCGCTATAGTAGGTGCTTCCGGTTCGGGAAAATCTACCTTGCTTGGACTGTTGGCAGGATTGGATGTTCCAACCAGCGGCCATGTTTATCTGGATGGCGAGGATATTTTCCTGCTGGATGAGGATGAACGGGCGGCTCTACGGAGTAGGCTGCTTGGTTTTATTTTTCAGTCATTTCAACTACTGCCTGCGTTGACAGCAGTTGAGAATGTAATGCTGCCATTGGAGCTTGCAGGCGTAAATAATACCAGGCATGCAGCACAGGAATTACTCGAGCGTGTCGGGTTGGGGATGCGGCTTAGACATTATCCTAGGCAACTTTCTGGCGGTGAGCAGCAACGTGTTGCGATTGCCCGCGCTTTTGTAACTCAGCCAAAAATGTTATTTGCCGATGAGCCAACCGGTAATCTCGATTCTGCTACAGGTGCTCAAATTATTGAACTCATGTTTGAGTTGAATCGTGAACGTGGGACGACACTGGTGCTCGTGACTCATGATGAAGCATTATCCAGTCGTTGTTCCAGGCGAATCCGAATGGCCAGTGGCAGGATAGTTAGCTAAAAGGTTGTGCCAATCTTCCTTAAGAGCGGAATGACAAATAAAGTAATAAAGTATTGGAAGTAATGATTTCCCAGAAAGTGGCAGTAACCGGCAAATGGCGTTCAAGGATTATTATCCTGAGCTTCTTGTTTGTTGGGTTGGTAGTTGGTTTCTGGTTTTTGCGAACTCCCGATTCTGCTGCAATTCGCATCCAAAAAACTGAAGTCAGTGCGATTTCAGTAGTGACAGCTGCGGTGGCGCAACGTGATGTGCCGGTCAAATTTAAGATCAAAGGCACGGTCTCTCCTATCCAGACAGTTGAAGTACGACCGCAGGTCGCTGCTACGATCAAAACAGTTCATATCAAGGAAGGTCAATTCGTAAGTAAAGGCGAGCGATTGTTTACCCTGGATACCCGCGCGGAAGAGGCCAATCTGGCTAAAACCATTGCTCAACTTGCCAAGACAAAGGTCGAAT
The DNA here is from genome assembly GCF_900107265.1 of Nitrosomonas sp. Nm33. Lineage (GTDB taxonomy): Bacteria > Pseudomonadota > Gammaproteobacteria > Burkholderiales > Nitrosomonadaceae > Nitrosomonas. The sequence continues at coordinate 10,260 of NZ_FNPJ01000063.1, forward strand.
TGCAGAATGCAGTGCGTCAGCTCAACCGTCAACGGGAATTGTTTCACAAAAATTTTATTTCTCAGGCAGCACTTGATGTTGCGGAGAACCAGGTTGAGCTGCTGCAGAATCAACTGAGATTTGATGAGGCTGCAGTGCAGGCAGATCGTATCACCCGTGACTACGGTGAGATAATTGCGCCGATTGCAGGCCGTACCGGTGCAATTCAGGTTTATCCGGGTAGTCTGGTGCGGTCTGACGCCTCCATGCTGGTGAGCATCACGCAGATTGATCCGATTTATGTGAGCTTTGTGCTGCCTGAGCGCGAACTGGGCACCTTGAAACAGGCCCTTGCCAAAGGGGAAGTGACCGTCAGTGCTCAGCTTAATCTACCTGACCAACAGGAGCGGGAGGGGCGTGTGGTATTTATTGATAGTGCGGTCGACACCGCCAGCGGTACGATACGGGTCAAGGCTGAATTCGCTAATGCTGACGGGAAATTCTGGCCCGGCATGTTTGCCAATGTCACGCTGATATCCAGTATATTGACTAATGCATTGACTGTTCCCGCCCAGGCTCTGCAAACCGGGCCACACGGCCAATTTCTTTTTGTCGTTGGGGAAAATAATCGAGTGGTTCAACAATCGGTCAATATTAGGTTAATCCAGGAGAGTATCGCTATAGTCGAAGGGGTAGAATTGGGTCAGTGTGTGGTGATTGAAGGAACCCAGCATCTTCGACCTGGTACTTTGGTAAACGCGGACAGTTCTTGTGAGCAAATCTTTCATTCCGATCAAGGCAGGTTGAGATCGGATTCTGGCGATAGCAGTAATCAATCCCTTTAGGTAAGTGATGAATCTGGCAGAATTGTGTATTCGCCGTCCTGTAATGACAATATTGCTGTCCTTGACAGCAGTCATTGCAGGCCTCCTGGCTTATAGCGGCATCCCTATTGCAGCATTACCCCGCTTTGATACGCCTACCATTACCGTTACTGCGGTGTTACCGGGTGCAAGCCCGGACACGATGGCTTCGGCAGTAGCTACTCCACTTGAGCGTCAGTTTCTAACGATTGCCGGTTTATCAGTCATCAGCTCAACCAGTACGCAAGGGAATACCGTAGTCACGCTGGAGTTTAATCAGGATCGTGATATGGACAGTGCTGCAGTAGATGTTCAGGCGGCATTATTGCGGGCACAGCAATCACTGCCCGTTGAAATGACGACAATGCCTTCTTATCGGAAGGTCAATCCCGCTGATACTCCGGTTACGATTCTTTCGCTGACATCTGACACGATACCCTTTCCGGAGTTGAATAACTTTGCTGACAAGTTGATTGTGCCGACCTTGTCTACACTTCCCGGTACAGGGGAAATACGTATCAATGGCCAGAAAAAGTATGCGATACGAGTGCAGGTCAATCCACTTGCGCTGGCCGCGCGCAACTTAACGGTAGATGATGTTGCAGCTGCATTGGCAAAGGCCAATGACAATTCGCCCGTTGGTACGCTGGATGGACCACGTCAGACGTTGATCATTCAGACTAACCGCCAACTTGATAACGCTGAGGCTTTTGCACAATTGGTTGTTGCTACTACGCCTAACGGTCATCCGGTTAGATTGTCCGATGTGGCTACAGTTGAAAACAGTGTGGAATCAGTCAAAACTGCTAGCTGGACTAACGGCCAGCCCTCCATTATCCTGCTAGTTTATGCGCAACCCGGGGCGAATATTATGGCAATCGTCGATGCGGTCAAGGCAGCTTTACCCGACATCAACGCACAGTTACCGTCTTCGGCTCAATTAGCATTTTACCTGGATCGTGCTCAGTCGATCCGGGAAGCAGTCTTTGATGTGCAAATGACTTTCGGATTAACAGTTGCCCTGGTTATCCTGGTGATGTTTCTGTTTCTTCGTAAACCCACTGTCACGCTTATTCCAGCGTTATCGCTGCCCATTTCATTGCTGGGCACGGTGGCGCTCATGCGCGTTTTTGGCTATACGCTGGATAATATTTCCCTATTGGCCATTACTCTGGCGGTCGGGCTGGTAGTAGACGATGCCATTGTAATGCTGGAAAACATCGTGCGCCATATCGAAAAAGGCATGTCGCCGCTGCAGGCTGCATTGCATGGGTCGAAGGAGATTACGTTTACCATTCTATCGATCTCGATTTCACTGGTAGCGGTATTCATCCCGGTTTTTTTCATGCCAGGAGTGATTGGCATGATGTTCCATGAATTTGCCGCTGTCGTCAGTATAGCGGTGCTCATGTCGGCGATTGTTTCGCTGACGCTTATTCCCATGATGGCAAGCCGTTATCTGGTACCGCATTCATCAGATGAACGGAGTATGAGATTGACGCAATGGTTTGAGAGCGGATTTAATTATTTGCTGGCAGCCTACACTTATTTGCTGGACTGGGCATTGCGTTATCGTCGAACAGTGCTGGTAATTGCCATGAGTACTTTTGTTGCAACGGCCGTACTCTTTATAGTGCTGCCCAAAGGATTCTTTCCCGAAGAAGACACAGGCCGAATCATGATTTCGATTGAAGCAGCAGAAGACATTTCTTTTCCTGCGCTAACTCGGTTGGTAGAACAAACGAGTCAGATCATCCAGGCAAATGCTGTCGTCGATAACAGCATTACTTTCACAGAAGGTGCCAATAGTGCCCGAATGTTTATCGGCCTTAAGCCGCATAGCGAACGGCCGCCGATGAGTAAGGTGCTGGAAGTGTTGCGCCATGAGGTTCACCATGTTCCCGGCGTCAAGATATTCATGATACCCTCCCAAAACCTAAGGATTGGCAGCATGCAGAGCAAGAGCCGCTATCAATATGTGATGCGCAGCGTGCATGCCGAGGATCTCTACGTGACGGCCGATGCTATGATGTCACGGATGCAACAGCATGCGGTTTTTCGGGATGTGACCAGCAACCTGAAACTCAAAGGGCTGCAGGCGCGACTCGAGATCGATCGCGATAAAGCCAATTTACTCGGTGTAGAAATCGCTACGATTCGGTCGGCACTTTATAGCGCGTTTGGCGAACGACAGGTCTCCACCATTTTTACCTCGAGTGATAGTTATCGGGTCATTCTGCAGGTTGCCGGGGAGTATCGTGACGATGAAAGTGCTTTTGATAGCATTCATTTGCGAGCAAAAAATGGTGCGCTGGTCCCTCTCTCGAGTGTGGCCACAGTAGTGCGCGAAATGGGACCGCTGGCAATCAACCATGTGGGGCAGCTTGAGTCTCTGACAATCTCGTTTAATCTTGCCCCGGGCGCTGCTTTGGGGGATGCTGCTGAACTGATCGAACAATTCGAGCAAGAAGAAATGAAGCTATCTGACAACATTGTGACCAGCTTTGCAGGCGACGCGGCAGCCTTTCAATCTTCCCAAACAAGCCAGCTCATACTGATTGTGGCTGCATTGCTGGTTATTTATGTTTTACTTGGGGTGTTATACGAAAGCTATATCCATCCCATTACCATTCTTTCCGGTCTGCCTTCCGCAGCCGTGGGTGCATTGGGCATATTATGGTTATGCGATATCGAACTTTCCATCATCGCGATGATCGGTATTTTAATGCTCATCGGCATTGTCAAAAAAAATGCCATCATGATGATCGATTTTGCGCTGGAGGCCCAACGCGAGCAGCATCTGTCACCCTATCAAGCGATTCGTACCGCCTGTCTGTTACGTTTTCGGCCGATCATGATGACAACACTTGCTGCCATGATGGGGGCGCTACCGATTGCCCTGGGTATAGGGGCGGGTGCCGAGCTGCGTCAACCGCTAGGGCTGGCAGTGATAGGTGGGCTAGTATTTTCCCAGGTGATTACCTTGTTTATCACTCCGGTAATTTATCTTTATTTGGATCGATTTTCAGGAAGTGGCCCAATCCAGGTTACCGATCAACCTCAGCATGCTGGACCGCTGAGAGGTTAGTAACGCATTCAAGAAAAATAACCAGGATATGACGCTGAGAATTTTTGAGGGAATAATCTTTATGAATCTTTTTCGACTCTCCTTTCGTATGTTGCGTCGTGATAAGCGAGCAGGTGAATTGCGCATACTTGTGTTGGCGCTGATAATTGCGGTAAGCAGCGTAACCACGGTTGGATTTTTTTCTGATCGGGTGCAGCTCGCCCTTTCCAGGGAGAGTAATCGATTACTGGGAGCTGATCTGCTGATCATCGGCGATCGACCTTTGCCAGCACATTATGCAGATAAAGCCGAGCAACTTGGTTTAAAGATTGCTACATTGACTCGGTTTTCCAGTATGGCCAGCAAGGAAGAAAATAGTCTTCTGGCTGAAATCAGGGCGGTATCGGCTGGTTATCCTCTGCGGGGTGAATTGCGGCTTGCAGACAGCGCCAGTGAAATTATCACGGAACAAAAGACGTATGTTGCGCAAGGTATTCCTTCTCCAGGTACGGTCTGGATCGATGAAAAATTAATGACTGGCCTCGATATTTTTCCAGGTGAGACACTGGAAGTAGGCGCTACCCGGATGACCGTAGCTGCATTGATTGCCCGCGAACCGGATTATTCTGTCGGCTTTATCAATATGGGAGCAAAATTATTGATGAATGCAGATGACCTGACTGCCACCAATCTGATTCAGCCGGGTAGTCGAGTGACCTATCAATTACTGGTTGCAGGTGAAGAAGAGCAGGTTACCAAGTTTCGCAGCTGGGCGCAGATGCAACTCGTTCCTGGGCAGCGCATCGAAGGCATACGTGATGCGCGCCCAGAAATTCGTGCAGCATTGGAGCGCGCAGAAAAATTTTTGAGTTTAACTGCACTGGCAAGTGTGGTAGTAGCCGCCGCAGCAGTGGCGCTTGCTGTACGTCGTTTTATCCAGCGTCACCTCGATGGGTGTGCGATCATGCGTTGTCTGGGAGCCAGTCAAGCAACGATATTGCGTCTGTATTTGTATCATTTTGCCATATTGGGATTGGTGGCTAGTGGGCTAGGTTGCTTGCTGGGTTTTATAGCGCAAGAGTTCCTATCGCACTGGATGGCTGGATTGGTTGAAACGTCATTACCCTTGCCAAGTGGATTACCCGCTGTACATGGCTTATTAAGTGGTATGGTCCTGTTGCTTGGATTTTCCTTGCCCCCTCTGCTTAATTTACGGCGTGTACCTGCGTTACGGGTATTGCGCCGTGATTTTGGCATGACTAATTTACATGGGCTGGCAGGTTACGCGTTTGGCCTGTTGGCACTGTCTATCTTATTCATATGGGAAGCAGGTGAGCTGCGTTTGGGAATTTTGGTGATGCTGGGATTCTTGGCAGCTATTGCAATTTTTGCATTACTGGGTTGGGTATTGATTAAGTTATTAATGCTGGTACGGCAGCAAGCTGCAAGTGCATGGCGTTATGGGTTGGCCAATATCCGACGGAGAACGATTGCCAGTTTGGTTCAGTCGATTGCATTGGGGCTGGGTTTAATGGCCATGTTAGTACTTACCTTGATTCAGAGTGATTTACTAAAGGATTGGCGAACCAGCTTGCCGCCTAATACCCCTAACCGGTTTCTGATTAATATTCAGCCTAATCAATTACAGCCTTTGGCAGAATTTTTTACGCAGCGTGAGATGCGGCAGCCTGAGCTATATCCGATGGTGCGGGGTCGTTTAGTGACTATTAACGATCAGCCAGTGCGTATCGACGATTATACTGAGGCACGGAAGAAACAATTGCTAAACCGTGAATTCAATTTATCCTGGGCGGATGAACTACAGTCAGATAATGAGATCGTGGCGGGTCATTGGTGGCAGGGAGAAGGTTCACTTGAGAGCGAATTATCCATGGAGGAGGAAGTAGCCGAAACAATTGGGGTTAAATTGGGTGATCAGTTAACGTTTGATATCGCAGGCAACCAGTTTTCAGCAAAGATTACTAGCTTGCGGAAAGTTGATTGGGATACCTTTCGAGTCAATTTTTTTGTAATGGTGCGTCCTGGTCAACTTGATACGTATCCGATTAATTATGTGACCAGTTTTTATCTGCCACCTTCACAAGTGGGCGTTATGCACGAACTGGTCAAGAACTTCCCAAATTTACTGGTGATTGATGTGGCGACCGTGATCGAGCAGGTTCAGAAAATGATTATGCAAGTATCCCGCGCGATAGAATTTGTGTTTCTGTTTACTTTACTGGCTGGTTTTATCGTGCTTTATGCCGCTATTTCAGCAACCCAGGATGAGCGGATTTATGAGGCGGCTATTTTCCGCACGTTGGGTGCCAAACGTAGGCAACTGGTTCGTGCCTGGGCAGCTGAATTTTCCATACTGGGTGGTCTGGTAGGGATCTTTGCATCAGCAGGCGCCAGCGTGCTGGCTTATGTGATCGCTAAATATGCTTTACATATTTCTTATACCTTTAACCCCATGATTTGGGTAATGGGTATTTTGGTTGGGATGATAGGCGTGACCATTGCAGGATTGCTGGGAACGCGCTCAACCCTGACACACCCTCCATTGTGGACGCTGCGCAAAATTGGATAAAGGGAACGATATGAAGGATAGGATAAGGTAGGAAGCAATTGCTTTGCTTCATCAATTCCTACGGAATTGTTCCTTATAAGAAACTCTCCATAAAACGAGCACAGTGAAATTTGCTGAGGTTTCGTTTCGGCAAAATCGTATATCAGATAATAGACTAGACGAATGTTCGAATTTCTTAACGCCTTGATTTGCTTGTGCAAGCGCTTATTCGGTCTCCCCTGATTTTTAAACCTAAAAACCGCAGTTGACCACTTTATTTTGTAATTAACGTGAGTTCGACATAAGAAAAGAAGTAAAAGGAATCTGAATTCCTTATGATGAAGCGAATTTGGAAAAGAGTTTCATCATTAGAGGAGTCAGA
>NZ_FNPJ01000040.1 GCF_900107265.1 Nitrosomonas sp. Nm33
GCTTACACGTTCCGCGAGAAGAAACCTTCACTTAATATCAGATTCACTCAAGCTCTTCCACTTGTAGGGTTGTGATTCTTATGTCGAACTCACGTTAATTAATATAAGCTCTACCAACTTTTCAATACTACACATCGCAGGAGAAAGCAATGAAAAAACTCGTAGGACTGCTTTTGTTACTCTCTATATTATTCTTTTTAGCATCTCAAACAGTCATAGCACAAAGCTATACTATGTACGGTGAAAGAATGGAGAAGAACTATCCAACCATGGCAGGGGAAAAGCTCATGAATGGTATCGTTAATGCAGCGACTGGTTGGGTGGAGCTTCCCAAAACGGTCATCCTGACTAGTCAACGCGATGGTGCACCCTATGGTTTAACAGTCGGATTCCTCACCGGTCTTGTCCACACAGTAGGCCGTACAGTTCTTGGCGCATTGGATGCTGCCACGTTCTTCATTCCTACACCTCCAGTTGTTTATCCACACTATATTTGGCAAGATTTCGATAAAGAAACCACTTATCGATAAGCATCAAGCTGATTGAAAATATAACAGGTCGCTGAAATAAAAAGAATGAATTTATGGCTACTTTTTCACGACCTGTTAAATGTAGAAAAAATGGAAGATTGAAAATGACTTCCTCATGAAAGCATTTATCAACCCTGCATAATTCTGATCGATTATTCAGGATTTCTAAAGAAATCTATCGTTTCCTTATTCCTTTTTCTCGGGATCATATAATGCGGCTTCTTGCCCCCTTTGCACATTTACTCGCATTAAAATCACCAAACCAATAAGAAAATAACTACCTGTAATCAGCATAGCAAGACGATGATCGCCGCGTGACATCCAGCTGACCAGCCCATAAGTGATCGGACCTAGGATAGATGACAGCTTCACCGCTAGTCCCCATAGACCAAAGAATTCAGCCCGTCGGGAAGAAGGGCTGAATAACCCAACTAATGCCCGCGCGGCAGATTGAGATGCGCCTAAGCACAGGCCAGCGATATTGGCGGCTAACCAGAACATGGCAGAGCTCTCAGCCTTCCATGCCAGCAAAATCATAATGATCCAACCGATAAGCGTTAGTGCGATGGTAGGAATATGGCCCAATTTATCCTGCAAGCTGCCAAAGACAAATGCACCCAGCGCAGCAGTAATATTGACTAACAGAACTAATAATATCGTGTCGCTGGTGTTAAATCCCATTGCTTGCTGGGCATAGATTGCTGCTAATGCGATCACTGCTTGAATGCCCGCTTGATAAAAAACAAGGCAAACAAGAAAGCGCACCAGATCTTGGTAGTGGTGTACATGCTTGAGTGTATTGCCCAAGCGCGCAAAAGCCTCTTTAATGAAGCGATCGCTGGCCAGCTGCGGCTGTGGCACTGCTCGCTCTCTTAGATAAAGGAAGGTAGGGATACAAGCAATTGCGAAAATGACCGCAGTTATCAACATTGTTATGGGTACGAATTGATCGGCTTCTTGCCCTTGTCCTTGTGCCCATGTCACATAAGCAAGTGAGCAACCCAGGCTGAATAAGCCGCCTAAATAGCCTAAACTCCATCCCCAGCCCGATACTTTCCCTAGCGCATCGCTTCGTGCCAACTCAGGTAAAAAGGCAGCTATCAGATTTTCACCACTACCAAAAAAAAAGTTGGTAAGAATAATAAAGATGATTGCTAACCACAAATCACCTGGTCCGGCAAAATAAAGTAATGCAGTAAACAAGACACAGCCAATAGCTGTCAGCAAAAGCAAGCGTTTCTTCGTAGCGTAGACATCTGCGTATGCGCCTAGTGCGGGTGCGGTCAGAATAATAAGGATATAGGAGACTGCTAATGATGCTGTCCATGCAAATGTTCCCCAATCCTGATTACCTGCCACGACTCCCACAAAATAGGCGTTAAAAATCGCAGTGATAACGACAGTGGTATAGCCTGAGTTAGCAAAATCGAACATTGCCCAGGACCAGACTTCGCGCCGACTTACACCCTCAGCAAGATATTGGGATTTTTTCTTCAGATTCACGACACAACGAGCATAATTATTTTCTCTAATTGTGAGCGCATGGATTCTTTCTTGCAAGAATTTTGGCAACACTCATCTCCCAGAGTGAAACTTGTTTATAAGACAACAATCTCACTCCTTACGTTACCACAATTTTTATCGCGAAGCTTGGTAGCGGTATGAATCTGTAGAGATTCTAAAGAAAATAGGAATACTAATAGCTATAGAGGCATCCTCTCACTATCCCATTAGTTTTTTCATCATGTTACAGACCAGCCTAGCGAAATATCGGAGTTATATCCTGCTAAATGCTGGTACATTCATACCAGTCGTAAGATTTTATAGAAACTTGCTAGACTTAAGCAATCGTAACGAACCATCTCTGGGATAGCGACAGCAGGTTTCCATGATTTTGACGCGCATAGTGGGACTATGCAACGAAGAATTGAGAAATATACGGCTACATTTCCCACCGCAGCTGATTAGTTCAAGCAACAAAGGCTCTTAGGCCCATCCGATTTTCAAATCGGGCAAAACATCAACCTGCTGGAGCAACCTTCGATTAGCTGAGCGGAGAATACCGAGTAAGGAGATTAATTGAGAGCGGAACTCCTCTCCAGAAATTAATCGATACCATTCATCGCCATCAGGATCTTCTTCATCGAGAGTGCGCCAGAAAAGTTTGTCGAATCTCCTAAAAGAGACGGGGCGTCCTGCAAGCAAATCATTCTTGATTTCATCAACCCAAGCATGACGCCTACTGACCAGACCTTCAGCATCTTTATAAACAACGACGGAGAGATAATCGTAAAGATCCATCGGGCAACAAATCTTAGCAAGTTCAGGAATTCGCTGACCGACCATGGCATCCCCAATCAGGTCACGCAAGGCTATTGTTGAAATTTCAAGACTAACACCTGTTTGCAGTGAATGAATTTTGTCGAGATACATTTTCAGAAAAAAATAAATCGTCACCAATAAAATTATCCGATTTGAAATTTTCACTAAGGTTCATTTTTTAACTGAAAAAGTTTTATCTAGAAAGAAAATTAATTTCATTAAATATCTTGAGATATCATCGCGGGTAGTTGGAGTGCAAACCTCCTTCCAGTGCCCCGCCCCCTGATACATATCTGCATTTCGTAGATAGAAAAAGATGAGCAAGGACACAATTTTGCAATAAAGATATGTAGTAGGTATTTCAGAGCATTCGTTACTCGTACCGTAAAAAATTCTCTGCTAGTGCTTCTTCACCATTTCGAGCAATCAGCGTATCAATCTCTGCAAGCAGAGCGTCGTCTTCATCTTCATCCAACGTGCCTTCACCGACTAACCTAGCTACTAAACCCGAGAAAATAGCTTCTTTTATAGCACCAAGCGTTGGTGGAGCTCGCCGATTCTCATCATACATAACAGCTTCGATCACTCGGGAAAGTGGTTCACTAGCGACATCTTGCACAAAGTCTATGGCCAAAGCTGTTTCACCAAACTCCCCAATCAATGCATCTAGTTCATCAAGTAATGATTCATTGACATCAAAATGATGCAGATGCTCCGTCTCAGTTAATGTAGGAGGCAGCAAGCCTACGAGGAAAGCACGAATAGTAGCGAGCGTTACAGATTGTTCAGTCTCTGCCTCATTGAGTCGGCTTTCAATCAGCGCAGATAAATCGGAACTTACACGGCTAGCAACATCAATAGGATTACGGATCATGGTGTTTTCCTTTTGGTGATAGCAAATACTATGACATAATCAATGAATACACTATTCCAATACCCAATTCATCATATAGGGTATTATCCTTTCAAACCATGCTTTACAATCTTTTATTCCGGCAAGCGCAATGAATTAGCTCACCATTTTTACAGTTTACGCTCTCAACCCTTAAATAAGATCATTAACCAAAGCATTTGCCAGCATCTAAAACCACACTTCCACCAGAATCCTCATCGTTCAATGTAACTATTACATCCATACTTTCTCTTTCCTGAATCGATCGCTGGGAGGATAATGTTTCATTACATGCTCTTTCATGCGCAGGCGATGCTCCATGCGAATTTGTTCTTGTTTTTTTGCAGCTTCTGTTGCCCTTTCATAATCCTGAGATGTCCCCCATTCTCGCTGCGTCATAAGTTGATTTCCAATAATCTGTTTCTGATCTTGTGCTCGAATGCTTTCTGTAGACTCTATACGATCAAGCGACGATATAAATAATCCAACACTTAATGAGAGTACACTTATCACAGTAGAGGGGATCAATATTTCATGTTTCATAATCAACTCCTTTAATGGGTTAGTTGAAAATATGACTCCAATCACACAACCTTTCAAAGGACGATTGCTTTTTGTTCATTACAGCACTATCAAGCACAACGACGTAGATGATGGGTTGAAACTTACATCTGGTATTTTCGAATGTAAGTTTCAAATATCCCCAAATCATTACTGCACTGTGATAGTACGTCGCTTTGAAGATTCAGCTTTTGGCAAGGTAATTTCCAGAATGCCGTTCTTCAAAGATGCTTCTGTCTTGGAAGTGTCCACTTCTCCAGGTAATGCAACTGAACGAGAAAACGAGAAACTGGAAATTTCGTGTCTATGAAAATCACCTTTCTCTTCTTTCACATCGCTAACAGATTGGCCTTTAATCGTAAGCAAATTGCCGGTGAGAGAGATATTCAGGTCTTTCTTTTCTATACCAGGAATTTCAGCACGAACCAGGATTTCGTTATCACGATCGATCACATCCAGACTTGGTGAGCGTGGAGCTTCCAATTCAAACAGATTATCCAACGCCGGCATACCTCCCCACCGCCATAATGAAGGCCATCCGCGTCTGAAAACACGGTCAAAAGTGCGTTCCATCTCAGTGAAAGTACGTTCCATCTCGGTCATTGGACGTATGGCAGGTACTTCGCTCTTTGCTGCTTCTTTACTCGTAGTGACAGGAACATTCTCTTTATTTGCTTCTTGCATGATGATTCTCCTTTTCCTAATTAAGAAACTTCTGTTTTTTAATGTAAGGTATTTTCTTGATGGACTGGATAGATCATGATAATCATTCGGTGTGAGCCACAATCTTCCACATCGCTGAAAAAAAGTTTTCCTGCAAAATGTATTCCACTTATACTCACTACTTCAAAATGGTGTCCTATGCGTGAAAGAAAGCGTAAATAGGGATTAGCCCGCTCCCCTTTTAGCAAATCGATCTCTGCCAGCTTTGGCAATAAACTGGAAATATGTAGTTTTGGCAAACTCTTAGGCCAACCACCCAATAAATTCGCGCCCGCCTTGTTGCAATCGCGAATTATGCCGTCCTCAGAAAGTATCAGAACTATAAACTCGCTTTCGTTAGTATCTGCCTTCGCACCGAAATCATTTCTCAGCAGTGCTTTCCTGGTTAAAATGCTCATTGTTTCACCTCCGCTTCTGCGGCCAGCCAATCATCCAGTTCATGCCCTGGTTGAAATCCTCTCACCTGCGCTTTGTAATAGGCTGCAACAGCGATATGAGAGTAGCGTTCTTCCTGTATATGCTCGTTATTAGCTGTAACCGTTGCTTTTTTCCTGGTACTCTTGGTAAGTGGTTTAGTAGGCTCCACTTTTACCTCCTTGTTTAATAAACAATCCAATTAATTGGATAAAAGATCAGCGTAATCTTTTATCATGGTACAAATAACCATAATTAATAATTTATCGAAAAAAAGAAGGTAATTAAATACGTATAAACACATAGATCATTATTTGAAAAGGTATTTTTAAAATTATCTTTATATTCCTTGCTTAATAAATAATCCAATTAATTGGGTAAAAGATCAGCGTAATCTTTCGTCACGATACAAATAATTATGATCAATAATTTATCGAAAAAAAGAAGACGATTAAATACGTATAAATACGTAGATCATTATTCAAAAAGACATTTTTTACAATTATTCTTACATTTCGTGTAATAAACTGCCAATCGACAAATAAACTGAAAATAAATTAGAAACTACGGTAAGAGTTACAATGATTCATATTTGTTAAAGAAGCTATTCGCAATGCGGGAAATATTCCTCTTTCCCGTTTCAGGAATCAGCTCGAAAGGTAATCAAGGGTTAGCTTGCTAGGAATACCTTAAGCGTCAGAAACAATACAGCCTGAACAATATTATCGAAAGTGGAGCCAATTCCTGGATTGAATTGGCCAAGAACACTAGCAAAGATCCGATGATCTGGTTTCTCATTGAGGTATGCTGAACTTCCTGGAGTCCAAAGTTTCATAAAATATAGACATGAAATGAAGGACAAGAATGGAACAATTAGCGCGAACACGATATAGCCAGGAATTTCGTAAGCAATCGGTCAAGTTTTTTAAAGAAAGTGGGGCTGCACCTCAACGCACCCGAGAGACTTATAGCGCGAAACGCTTAGCTCTGGGTTTATGTTGTAACAAAAACAAATTTAAGGTAACAACCGATTCTAAACATCATTTATCGTTTGCACCTCTAATATTCTGAAAGGAGGGTTTTCTGTTAGCGCACCTTACAAAGCATGGGTCAGCGATATCACCTATATTCCTCTGGACGAAGGCTGGCTATATTCTTACCGAAATGAAAGACCTATTTAACAGCGAACTGATGGGGATCATGCCATGAATGAAAGAATGACAACGGGTCTGGTTATACAGGCTTTGTTTCGTGCAACTGATAGAAAACTTCCGGAAAAGAGGTTAGTTCTTCACTCGCATCCGTAGCAGCCAATACTGCGCACATGATTACCAGGAAATATTGAAATAATTAATTTGGCATAATCACTTCCATGAGTAGCAAAGGTGATTGCTGCGATAACGCTCCTATGAAAAGCTTCTGGAGAACCCTCAAAAGCGAATGGGTACATCATCAAAAATTCAAAACACGACTACAAACAAAACAGAAAATTGCCGAATATATAGATCTTTTATAACCGGCTGCACAAGTAGGAAAAATTGGGATACCTGTCGCCAGCAGAATTTACACAGCGATACTATGCAAATCTACTCGCTGCTTAATTATATGGACTCCATATTTGACAACACCTCATTTCGCATCAACCACTCCATCTGGATGATTGGTTAATTGCCGCAACTGGAGGATTCCTCTGCGTCGCCCTGCCTACCATCCTGTTTTCCATTGGGAGCGAAATTGAAACAGAAGGAAAATCCAGTAGCGTAAATCTATATCAAATTAAAGAGCATGGGGATTTAGTCACCGTAACTTCGTCAGAGCAGTATTTAGGCGTCAGTGTTCGAGACATAATGGGCCTATAAATAGCACCCACCTTTACTTACTCCGGCAAATGATGTTTACCAGCACTAACCCGCTTCGCTTGCAGACCTTCAGCTCCCAGCTCCTCTCTCAACTCCTCGATAAATTTGACTTCATCACCTTCCTGTAGTCGATCAAAGCTTGGATCAATGACATTATCGCGATGAAAATAACGTTCAATACCGTCCTCTCCTATGATGAAACCATAACCTTCATCATAAAAGATACGCGCAACATGTCCAATCTGATCAACAGGATGAGCCTTAGTTTTGATCTGCATTCGGCGTGCATAATCCTCAAGCTGCCGCTTAGCAGCGTCGAAGGCGTCACGCAAAGCCACATAGGGATCTTGGTGATGATCACGGTTAACCACAATATCGCTACCGGGCACGCCGATATTGATGCGGACATTAAACTCCTTTCCCTGATGATGGTGCTTATGCGGCATTTCTACCACAACGTGACAGGAAACAAGGCGATCAAAAAAATTTTCGAGCTTATCCACCTTATCGCGAATATGCGCCTCCAATGCATCGGATGGTGATATATCACGTATAGTAATCTGTAGTGGAACTTGCATAATTATTGTTCTCCTTCTATAACTTCCCTTTAATTACTAGCGGCGAATGCCCGCCTCTTTTTGTTGTTCGTGTGCCACGAGCTTAACAAGCGCGTCGAGTTCTTCAGATAGCAACGCCAGCAAATCATCGAGCGTGACAACACCGATTAATGCGTCATCATCAGTCACTACTGGCATACGACGTACCCCCTTAACACGCATATACTGGATTGACTCAAACACACCAGCATTTTCCTTTACAGTAGCAAAATCAGACACCATAATATCACCGACAGTGATAACGTTTGGATTGAGTTCCGGTGCAACAACTTCTACAACTAAATCGCGATCGGTCACGATACCGACCGGCACTCGCTTCCCTTTTCCTCCATCATCGACAACCATCACGTCTCCGACATGGTGCTGACGCATCAGCTTAGCTGCCTGTAAGACGGTATCTTCACGTTGGGCAATGACAACTTCACGCTTACAAATTTCACCAATAGGCATGTTATTTACCTCTCGTTTATGATTAATTTTCTAGATTAGATTAGAGCAATATACGCTGTTTATTTGGCATGAGGGACTTTCCGATCCTCAGTACCAGCAGGATAAGACTCTTCTTCTAACTCCTTACGTTTTTCAGCTTTAGTTTCTGCATGTGGTGCGGCAGGATAAATCTTCTCTGCGGCTGTTTTACTTTCTTTAGCAGCGCTAGGGGGGAGATTTACTTTCTTTAGCAGTCTTTGGTTCACCACAACCGGTAAGAGCCAACGTTACAAAGGCGATAACAACGACTAGATATTTCATTTTCAATCTCCTTTATTAAGAATTGAAAACTCAAAAAGTGATTTAGCTTTCAATACAGCTATCGCACATATAATCTGCACTCGCGTTATACTTTCACTTCATTAAGTTTATATTTGTGATATTAGCTATCAATAATAATCTATCGAAAAAAAAGAAGGGATTAAATACGTGCAGACACGTATAAATATCCTTATCCTGTATTGATTGATAGACGCAAGTTATTTTTTTTGTCGTAGACTGCAACCTATTTCAGGATACGAATCTAATCATTAAATATATTGTGATGGACTCATTTACAGGGTTAAGTTTTCAAACGTTGCTCAATGCAGTATCGGATGCCATATTGTTAATCGATGGTTCTGGTCACATTGTGCTGACAAATGCAGCCGCACAACAGCTATTCGATTATGCAGATCATGAGTTTTGTGGTCTAGAAATTGAAGAACTCATTCCGCCTCACTACCGAGATCTTTATCAGCACTATCGAGAAGTTTATCTCGGCAAGCCATGGAAACGCGACATGGGTAATGACAGGACGCTGGTTGTCTTAACCCGTGACAAACAGGAGCTGAAGGTAAATATTAGTCTGAATCCTCTGACAGCCCATGATCGACTTTATATTTTGATCACACTGAATATTACCGACCGACGTCGTCATGCAGAAGTCGCACTGAAAACTAGCGAAGAACGGTTATGGCTAGCCAAACAAGCTGCAGCGTTGGGTGTTCTTGATTTCTATTTCGAACACAACGTCATGCACCTTGATAAACGGATGCGCGAGCTTTGGGGTTGCGGAGCTGATGAAGTCATGACTCACGAGAAATTTCTCCGCGCGATTCATCCGAAAGATTATGTCATTCACCAAACCGCTTTCGAGAAAGCCATCGATCCTGCGGGAGATGGTAAATACCTTGCAGAATTTCGTGTTATTAATCCTGTCGATGGATCTGAGCGTTGGATAATCATAACTGGGCAAGTTCACTTTGAATTAGAGCGTGCAAATCGGCTTGTCGGAATGGCACGCGATATCACCAAACGCAAAATGCTCGAAAAAGAACTTCAAATGCATCGTGCTGAAACAGAAGTGCTTTTTAAGCAACAGGTAGCGATTCATACGGCTTCTGCCATTGCACATGAGCTTAATCAACCGCTTACTGCAATTTCTGCTTATAGCGAGGTCGCATTACGCGCGATGGAAAGCGATACTTTCAGCACTGATGAAGTAAGACGTGTTCTTGAAAGCTGTGTCAAGCAATCTCAGCATGCTGGCCAGAGACTGCACGAGCTTGTTGCCTTTCTGCAAAAAGGAGAAGTGGTTACTGAAAAACCAAGCCTGAATGAAGTTGTAATGGATGCTTTAAAAATTGCCCGCAGTGATGGTTATAACGATTTCCATCCAGTATTACAATTGGAACCCAACCTTCCCGCAGTGCTTGCCAATCGTCTTCACATACAAAAAACCCTGGTAAATTTATTGAGAAATGCTGTCGAATCGATGCGCGCAGCGAATGTATCAACTTCAGCGGTCACTATCACTGTCAGAACCTTGAACGAAAAAAACTTAGCCATGGTCTCAATACTTGATAGTGGCCCTGGCGTTGACCAAAAAATAGCTAAGTATATTTTCGATCCCTTCTTCACAACAAAACCAACAGGGATTGGCATGGGATTGTCGATCAGCCGTGCCCTCATCGAGGCCAATGGCGGTCAACTCTGGCTTGATCCGGATACCAGGGAAGGCGCAAAATTTAACTTCACATTACCTTTTGCATTATGACTTCTCAACACCCCTTCGTTTTTATCGTAGATGATGAGCCAGCAGTAAGAGATTCCTTGGCTCTCCTGCTCAAGCAAGAAGGAATCAATGTACAAACTTTTGAAAATGCAGAAACCTTTCTGAGTGCTTATCAACCTGATTACAAAGGTTGCATTATCCTTGATATACGCATGCCTGGAATAGATGGTATGCAGCTTCAGGAAAAACTGTCATATTGTAAGTGCATGATGCCCATCATTTTTCTTACTGGGCATGGTGATATTCCCATGAGTGTCAGGGCAATGAAAGCCGGCGCAATCGATTTTCTAACCAAACCGATTACCCGCGCAAAACTCCTTGCCTCCATCCAATCAGCTTTTCTTGAAAGTGAAAAACTGATAGCAGCGAATAAACATAATCAGGATGCCTTATCACGCTTGGCAAGCCTCACCAAACGTGAGCACGAAGTCATGCAGCTTGCTATTCAGGGATGTCACAATAAGGAAATCGCATCCCGTCTCGGTATTAGCTTTCGTACAGTAGAAATTCACAGATCTAATATCATGCATAAGACAGGCGCAATCAATTTGCTTGATCTTGCACGTATTGCCTATGAAAGTGGATTAAACACCTCAACATAACTCTATACTTTGCCAGCATTAGCTCAACGCCACCTCTACAACAAGCAGTAAAAGATATATACGTATTTATACGGATAGCCTCTCGTAGCGATTCTTGATACGGTAATCAAAACAAGATATGCAATAGGAGTCTGCTATGCAAGAAACGCATGTTGAAATGACTGTTTTTGAGGCAATTTTAGCTAGGCGTTGTGTTCGTAGTTATACTGAGCAGGTAGTCAGCCTGGACGCTATACACATACTGCTAGAAGCCGCCATACATGCTCCCACAGCACTACATGAGGAGCTATGGGCATTTGCCATTATTCGTGATAAGCAGCTATTAAAAGATATTTCGGATTATGCTAAACCTCTGTTTGTTCGAGAACTTCAAAGAACAGGACATACCCCTGGTCCCTTTACTGAACCTGATTTCAATATTTTCTACGAAGCGAGCACGCTGATTCTGATTTGCTCAAAACAAACCGGGCCTTTTGTGGTAGCGGATTGCTGGCTAGCAGCCGAGAATCTAATGCTGGCAGCATGTGCCATGAAATTAGGGAGCTGTGTGATTGGTGCTGCGTTGACGGCTTTAAATACGCCAGATATTAAGGTCAAATTAAATATCCCGGAAGAATTTTCCATTATTGTACCGATTATTCTTGGTCACCCAAACGGGAAGACACCACCCAATCAGAGAAGAAAACCTCTCATTCTAACTCTAACCAGTTAGTTGGTTAACTTAATGTAGACTAACATAATTTATCTCTACTCTTTCAGGAATTCAGAACCTGTCAGTCTTGAAGAAACGTAGCAAATCGCGTGAAATCGTGAGAATATGTGCTCACGATTTTGGGGGATATATTAAAAAATAGTTAAGATTATGTTCTTACCTGCCAAGAATTATAAATATATGTAATTTCGCAATTAGAAAAAGCCATACAATAGTACGCCAAGATTTGCTGCCAAGAGAGTATTCGATAAGATTTAATCACTGATTTCACAATCCAGGCAAATAGCTTCCCCGTCTGTTAAAAACAGAAATAAGCTGCGTATAAATCCTCTCCACGAAACATTAAACTAATCAAATTCTGAATGGTAACTTTAGCAAAATTTCACAGGTGGCCTTATTTACAACGTTTAATAATGCATGCTAGCAGCGCAGTCTCTAGCGACACAATCAGGCGATTTTGGTTCGCCGGATTACTTGCTGCGGCAGTTGATGCAGTTTTTTTCCTGTTGCTGATGCACAGTGGGGTTGGACTTTCATTGGCGCATATCACAAGCTTTCTCATAGCTGCTACGGTAAATTACTCGTTCCTTTCGAAATGCTTGCCTCAATCGCTTCACCCAAACTCCTTGCGGTGGAATCTATTCAGCCGCTTCTGGATAGCCAGTATATTGGCCTTGCTGATGCGCGGTGGCCAGCTAGCCTTACTCATCAACGTCTGGCATATATCATTCGCATTAGCTATTTTTCCGGTTATAGCAATAACGGCTGCAATCAGTTATTTGGGGTTCGCATTTTATGTATTACCGCTTCAGCAGAAGCTGTCTTCTCCAACTGCAGGCTGGCGTGAAGCGACGATTGGAATCATCGTCTTTATCATTCTGCTGCGTTTGATCTATTTAGGTCAAGCCCAGTTAATTCCGGATGAAGCATACTACTGGGTGTATGCTCAGCATATGGATCTGAGTTTTTTCGATCATCCTCCCATGGTTGCATGGCTGATCTGGCTTGGCACCTCAATCTTTGGAGATAATGAGTTCGGGGTCCGCATCAGCGCATTTGTCTGTGGTCTGATAACGATGGGTTATCTATATGCGTTGGCATGCAACCTGTACGACAAATCGACGGGGTTGCGCACGCTGCTGTCGCTGGCCGTCTTACCATTTAGCTTTGTAACTGGTATGTTGATGACATCGGATGCATCCTTGATCGCAGCCTGGGCTGCTACACTCTATTACATGGAACGCGCACTGATAGCAGGTCGCAGCTCTGCCTGGCTGGGTATGGGAATCGCATTCGGTCTGGGTCTTCTCTCCAAATATACAATTGGCTTACTAGGTGTTGCAGCTTTATTGTTTGTAATCCTCGATCCAACAGCACGTCGCTGGATGCAGCGTCCTCATCCGTATCTTGCTGCAATACTCGCCTTGTTACTATTTACCCCGGTCATTATCTGGAATGCCCAACATGACTGGGCTTCATTTTCTTTCCAATCGGGGCGATTACGAGGAGTTGGCGATGATCAATTCTCAGTACATCTTCTATTTTTTGACATTTTAGTACTGCTCACACCTGCTGGATTACTTGCTGCTGCTTGGGCGCTGATAACAGATGGCAACCACCACCATGATCAATCTGCACGCAGACGACGATTGTTTGTGCGGATTTTCACCGGAACTCCATTTGTAGTGTTCTTTATTCTGAGTATATTCGATTCACTGCGTTTTCACTGGACTGCGCCACTATGGCTAGCGATAGTGCCAACGATAGCATGGATGATGGGACAGACCGATCATTTAAGCAGTATCACAAATCGTTTGCAGGCAGCATGGAAACCGACTATTGCGATTTCCATGATTGCCTACGCATTTGTACTGCATTATGTTGTATTGGGATTTCCGGGCATTCCCTATCCGGACTACATGAAACGTTATTTCTGGCGTGAAACAACTATTGAAATTGAAAAAGTCGTCGAAAACGTACAGCAACAAACTGGACAAAAACCGCTTGTCGTAGGCATGAGCAAATGGCCGATCGCGAGCTCGTTGTCTTTCTACAATCGAAAAGAACCCATGGATATTCGCTCACGTAACATGTTTGGTGATAGCGGCGCCATGTATCAATTCTGGTATCCCTCAGAGTCGCCAACCACTCGGCCGATTATATTGGTTGGTATAGAGAAAATACATCTTGAGCGTGGCCGCTGGGGTAACGATATTACTTATATGCTTGATCAACCTGGCCCGATACAGAGCCGCTTAATCATGCGTGAGGATAAACCGCTGCGGTGGGTATATTACAGAGTTGCCCAGGGGTATTTGAGCAATTGATCATAGTAGATTAACCTATAGCTATAGGCGGTTTCCAAGTTCAATTGTTCCTTTTTCTTTTTGCCAACTGATTGCAATAGCGGTAATAACTAAAAGTAAAGTAGGAATTTTGCTATACAGAACAAATGTGTCTGTTAGGCCTGACAGAAAAACAAAACTTACCAACGTAGCTCCCAGAATAGGAAGTTGGTAAGCTCGCAGCGTTTGAAACCAGCCTCCCAGGAGACAGGCCAATGCAAGAAGGCCAAGTACCCCGACGTGCATTCCAATCTCAATCCAGTCATTGTGGTAGCTAGTTGTTTCATGATATTCAGGTAGATCCTTATAGCGACCATCTTTGTAAGTTGTTATAGTATCTTCGAAATAGCTTCCAGCTTTCCCTGTACCATACCCAACTAAGGGTTGTTGCATGATACCGTGCAAACCAACATCCCAGATGGCAAGACGGTATCCCAAACTAGTGTCATACTTTCCTTGCTGATACAGTTCTACACTGTCAAGGATCTGAATAAGTCTTTCCTGAAAGCTATTGCTACTGAATGCAAATAAAAGAATCACAGCGGTTAATGACGATGCAATGCCAATAAGTATTCTGATTTTTGTTTTATAGAGCAGAAGAATTAATAAAGCTGTTGACAACAGGGTTGCTAAGAGAGGTCCACGTGCATCCTGATTGAATTGAAGAAACAACAAGAAGGCCCCAAAAAACCAAAGTGCTGATTTTATTTTTTTATCGCTGTTTATGCTTGCGAGATAGATCGTCAGTATGATTCCAATTCCGAGCATTAGTGAGAAGCTTAAATAGCTTATACTGAGAGGAGGGATTCCTTGCTCCCCAACAATAGCCCACTGATAAAACCCCATCAGTAAAACACCGGAATAACCTATGAGCAAACCGCAAATTGCCCAAGGTAAACGATCTTTATTCAACAAAGATAAAAAAGGAATAAAGACCAAGAAAGCAAAATATCTTCTCCACTTTATATACCCAAACTCAGGATAGTCGCCCCAGAGCATTCCAAGCGCAATTACACCGGATAAAAATAGTATTGCCATTACGAAAGGCTCTTTGATCATCCACCTCAGCCTGCTAAAGCCACCATCCAGAACCCAGAACACAGTCAAAAGGATACCGGCAGGCAAACTTGACCATTTGCTCCACAGAGCAATACCAAAAAAAAATAATATGACTTTTGTCAACATATTGTGACATGCATAAAAACTTTGTACCAGGCTAGATGAGTTGACTAATTTTTCATGCATCTGATGCTTTCATACTTGATATCAAGACAATCTGTGAAATAAACCTAATAATCGATTTCAGGATTATTATTTTGAGACGAAATGACACTCTCTCGATTTATTCTAAGAATCAGATCACATGCTTCACGGACGGCTCCTTGCCCACCCGATCGGGTACAAATGTAATGAGCCTGCTGCAGAATTTCTGGAACGGCGTCAGCTGGACAAATAGGAGTGCCGACATGGCTTATGCACTTTAAATCACAGAGATCGTCTCCCATATAAGCGATATCTTGTAAAGATATACGCCAAAGCTTGATCTTGCTCTGGAGCACTTCAAATTTATTTTTTATCCCTGGATAGTATTCATCAATATTCAGTTTTTTCATTCTCGCAGCAACAGAGGGACTGTCTTCAGAGCTAAAGACACAAACCTTAATACCATTCTCACGCAACATTTGCAGACCATGAGCGTCACGTGTATTAAACTTCTTTAGTGCTTCACCACCAGGCCCATAATACATACCGCCATCAGTCAGAGTACCGTCTACATCAAGTATGAACGCTTTAATCCGTGAAGTATCGATCCGGTTTGATTTTGATCTTTTCCTAAGCAAGAATTGCTCCACCACAAACCAGTTAACTTCATCATCAATCTCAATTGCAGTTTCAGCAGCCATCTCATGAATGCCGATACGTCCCCCTAAACGACTAGCCGTTTCTTTCAGTAATTTCGCTCGTGTCAGGTAAAAAGCACCATTCTCCATTAGACACCCTTCAAAATCCTGCCGTCTTGGGCGTTTAGCTGGATCATAATTAATAGGTGTTCCTGATAAGGTCCAGAAAAAACGTTTCGATGGCACGGCGGTTAGCAGAGAATCCAGATTGTTAGTAACAAATTTATGCTTAGCAGTACAGAAATCATCCGCTTGAGTAAGCGGTGAAGTAGCCTGGATCAGACTAACCACATCAAACGGTATTTGCTGTTGAAATTCGAGCATGGCACTTTCTGTACTTGCTGTGTCTGTGCACGTTTCTGCCGAACGATCCAGCACTGTAACAGCAGAAGGAAACTCTTCCAGTACTATCTTTCTGATTCTCGGTGAATCGGTGGCAACGTAGATCTCGTCAAAACACTGTGAAGCAATCGCCTGTTCCAGACTCCAAGCAAATAGAGGTCGGCCTGCGATCCGACGGATATTCTTATCAGGAATCGATTTCGAACTCGCACGTAGAGGCATAAAAGCAACCCAACGCATCAATTGAAATGAACCCCTTTCAAACGCTTGAGTTTATTCCGCTGCGTTAACTCAATTTCCAGGATAGGTGCATCCTTAAAAGTCAATGCCTTGGATACATTATGAGCATCCCGAACTAGCTTGCGTAATCCATCCGGCTCCAAGGAAGCAGCATGATCGGTTCCCTTCCAAGTCCGGTCCAGAGTAAAGTGCCGTTCAATCCAAGAGGCACCTAATACGACAGCGGCAGAATCAATAGCTATTCCGAGATGATGACCTGAAAATCCAATTTCCTTAACACGCGAACCATAACACTCCTCTATCGCTCGTAATTCCAGCAAGCAGATTTGTTCAAAAGGAACGGGATAGCCTGAGGTACAAGCATACAAGACGACTCGTTGAGCAGCATCATGTACTTCCATCAAACCCACAATCTGTTCTAGTTCAGAAGGTGTGGTCATACCTGTGGAAATATGGATATCACCGCTATAATTGCGAGCAAGAAATTCCAGCATTGTGAAATTGAGATTGCACGCAGATGGTATCTTGATAAATTCTGGATTGAGATCTGCAATTTCCTTTGCAGAAGTAAGATCCCAGACTGAAGTCGAGTACCCGACACCATACGCCTCGCACCACTGCTTTAGCTGTTGATGTTGCTGGATATTAAATTCAAGGAATTCGCGATGCGCACCATAGGTTTCTCCGTAACTATTTTGCGGATAGGGGTGGGGCGCATCGTATTCTTCGGGCGTGAGCAATTCCTTATTCGATCGTTTCTGGAATTTGACGAAATCGCATTTAGCAAAGCTTGCAGCAACTTTTATCATTTCATGAGCAATCTCAATATCACCTTTATGGTTACATCCTATTTCAGCGACAATTTTTGGGGGTATCATATATAGATATAAATAAGTGAATAATCAAACCCTACAGGGAAATATACTTTCAATCTCAATGCAGTTTTAAGTTTTCATGTTACCAACCAGTAAAGCAAAAATTCTGGAGAAGCCCTGAATAAGTTGATGAGACAAATGAAGTGCAAGGAAGAGAATGCACAAAAAAACGAGCCTGCTGTGTTGAGTTTCGAAAAAACCATATATCAGGCAGGTGAATTTTCGAGTGATCACTAACACAGCAATCCGATTTGCGCAGAAGCTTATCAGGACTACCTCTAGGCACTGATCCTGAACACATGCTTAGCATATGGCTCAACTTTAATCTTGTCAAAACGCTTTAATAGCTCACCAAAACGTGTAATTTTTTGCTCAATTTCTTCTACTGAAATTTCAGGAAAACGATGATTGTGATATGCCAGCCGATTGGGACCTGGGCGACGCATATAGAGACTTGTCAAACTAGCTTTTAGTTTAGTAAATAGCCATCCTTGAAGATAGGTACCAAGTGGTTTGGCTGGTGGCTGTTTTTTACCGTAACCACTCTCTTCCAGTATATCAACAATCCGCTCGCAAGCTAATGGTCCGTCTCGTGCCGCCAAGTAGTAATCCATAAGATCTTGACGATCCTGGCTCTCCGCTACCCCCAGTTCTCCTGTAACAATTCGAGACAAAGTTTCTGCCAGCTCCTGAAAATTGAAACATTGATAACTAAGTTTAGTAGGCAAACCTTGAAAATCATAGTCATAATATTTGTTAAGCGTTGCCAGATAAGATATGGCGGGAACCCCAAGAACATAGGCCTCCAAACCGGTTGTGCAGCCATTGTGTATCATTGCCTTTGCAGCGAGTAACCAGGGAATGACATTGCCTTGATTCGTTATGACTACTCGCGGGCATTTGGCAGCAATTTGATGGTAAATCTGATAGCTTTCACTCGGATGAGGCCGGACAATAATAGTACACTCAGGAAATGCCTGCTCAAGCATTGGAATAAGTTGCTTGAAGTCTTCCAGGATAGCTTGTTTATGATCTCGCAGGCCTTCAGCAAATTCTTTGCTCATACCAATACCAGCCTGACCAAGGCGTGCTGATGGTGAGTTATCTTTGGATGGCAAAAATAAACCCACGTTAGGGATATATGGATTTACTTCAGTAAAATTGGTATTAATAAGAATGAAATCCCCATAAAGACTCCTCAGCCTTTCAACCTCGGTATCAAAGTACGGACGAATTTCTGATCGCAGCATATCACCGCGCGGATTTCCAGTAACATGGATAGGCATATTCTCGGGCAATGCAGGATACTGATGAAGTAGATCAACATTTTCCTGACCCCAGGCAAATACATGCGACACATTTTTGATTGTCTCAGGAGATAAGCGGAGAGAAAAGTACGTGTCTGAAGGTGGATGGACCAAAGCCTCTTCTTCCCATGCAACAATCTCATGACCTAGCTGGCGTAGTATTTTAAACATTAAGTTACTTAAGCTACGCATACTTTTTGCTAAATAAATCCCCCGTGGAACCGAAGCCACGTGGAAATGAGTGAAAGCTCTAGAACCCATGATGACCGGAAAACCACGCTCGGCTGCAATGCAAGATAAAAGAATCTTCGCATCCAGTTCACGAACTTGATTTTCGACAGGAATGATAAGCGTGGAGGCTTGATTTTTCATATGATGTAGCACCTGGATTTAACCATTAAACGGGAATTAATCCAAATCGATCGTGTGTCATAGGTGTTATGGCTTTTTCATTTGCCAGCACTCTCCATCGATCGGAAAAAGCGTCAAAAATATGAAAATTATTTGAAATGGCAATAATTTCATGATTCAACCAGAATGAAGGTTTCGTCCAATTAAAACTACCAAAAATAGACCAGTTCTGGCCACCGTATTCAATTAATATAAACTTAAGGTGCATGGGTAAACTATCACAATTTCGTTTGAATCGAATGCCGGCTGAAATTAAACGTTGTTCTACGCACGAAGTAACTCGCCTAAGCGTTTGCTCTGCAATGATTTCCACCATCGCTCCCCGCTTAGCAAGCTCTATCATCACATCAACAGCCCGATTTGTTCTGATATGTGACGCTGCAATACGAACGCGTGCACCTTTACCCACTTGACTCAAGAATTGTATGACCGGATGGATGCGCACGCTAGGTAAAAAATGAATCGTGGTGTCAATACCTTTGATAGACTGATTTGCATTAGCAGAAAATCGATAAAATAGTCCAGGTGGTTTTTGATGCAACTGCCTGGCATGTTTTACCAGTTGCTCAATGAGCAGTGGATCATGGAATCCAATCAACATATTATGACCCCGATCCTGGTCGCCAATCTCTCGAATGAGATCCGGTCTCTCTTCTACTCGGTTTCCTGATGGATTAAAAGAACCGATGTAGGCAACGGGCTTCGGATGCGAGAAGCAATACAGCTTTTCATGTATTTGAGGTCTCCATGCCCTTCTTCGTGGAGAGGGTATTCCTGGAAGCGCTATAGTGCGAAGCCTGTCACCTAGACCTCCTGGCGCTGAAAGCATGGTGATCACATCATCATTGGCATCGGAAACACGTGGTTTACCTGACAAACAGACAGTCACCTTAACCCCTCGGTTGTGAGCCTGAATGAGGGCTCTAGCTAACTCTAGATCACGAAAATAATAAGTAACCCAATCGATAGAGCCACCTGCTGGAACAGCAGCAATATGATGTGCTAATACATCGCGTAGATAACCTGAAGATCGGTCAGGTCCACCAAAATAGATCTCATGAGCTGGTTTCACTTTCATAATGAATCCGTCTCCAAGAGAGCATGCTTAGCTACAACTGTTCGCCTCAAATTAAATGCCAAAAGTTCGCCAAGTCGCCCATTACCAACAGGTCCACTCCTTGTACGCTGGATGATATCTAAATCAGGTGCCTTATTAGCCTCGATCAAACAAGGGCCAGTGTCAAGTATAGCAATATCCCAGCCGATTACCACCTGATCCGAGAAAAGACGGCTATGTGCATGTTGTACAAAATGGATCAATTCAGGCCAATACGGGAGCCTGCGGTGCAAGATGGGTACATTTGTTTCAGGATGCCGCTCATACCAACCGTCTGCAACTATTCCCCAAGCGCCCCGTGTACCCCTTCCTAGCTCACCCGTCTGAATATCGACATTCGCCGCGATGCCTCCGGCGTGGTAATTGTCGACGACCGAAGCGGCGCTACGCGCCATACGAAAAACAGCATCAGTTACTTCATAGTCGTCTGACTCATTACGACAGCTCATAACACGGATAGTGGCCAGCGTGCCATTGGCAAGATCAGTGATTTCCCGATGATTTATGAGCCGTGGCTGCACAAGATAAGTCTTACGCTCTGAGGCTTGTCGCAAGTGCTCAATTAATTGGTCTCCTGTCACAATCTTCCCATCGTTATATCGAAATTGCCCTGAACCCACATAATCCCAACGCGAGGTTCCTCCTCCGCCCTGTCCAGCTAGTGGCTTCACGAAAAGATCAATTTCGGGCAATTTTTCATCCTGCCAATCAATCTTCCTGATTTGCCCTTTCTCAAAAATCCAAAGAATAGGTGTTGTTGCAATGCCATGATCACTGCAGCGAGCCTTGAGGCACGATTTATCTTTGATGCACGCAGTACTGCGATCGGCAGGAACGGGAAGTCCTCCATTGTATTTCCGTAATAACTTGTATAAACCACCTTTCATTTCAAAGCGATTAAGATATTCACCAGCGCGTTCTCTTTTATCGTCATCGTGCAGTTCAAAAATATAGTACCAGGGTGAGAGGATTGCATATCGGCTAGCGAGCGTGATTTGCTCGTAGATTTGTCTAGCGATGCCCTTACCTGTTCGCTTTTTGATGGGAAATCCATTAAGGACGGTGAAAACTGTAGTAAGCAAGATAATCGCAAACGGCACCAATGGAAGCGCTGCAAGCATTATCAGGCGATCAGCCATACTAATTTCAGTCCAAAGTTCACGCTGGAAATATCGATGGATTAAAGTCGCCGTTGTACCATCATCCGATAATCTAGATAAAATTAAGAATGCAGCACTCAAATCACGCGTGATTATATCTATGCCTAAATCAATTTTTTCCATTACAGTAATTTCTCCATATCGCATCTGGCAGATGCATGATGAGTTAAGTTAGCTTGCTACATTCCTTGTCTCGGATACAGAAAGCACAGCTTCCCCCTCTAATCTTATCGTTTTGAATCACAAATTATCCATAATGGTTATTTTATATATTTATCTCATAGATAGAATTTTTCCTTCAATGCCATAAAAATAATTAACGTTTGTTAATTTATTAAAATCAATCAATTATCTTATAAAGATAATAACTTAGATCCACAAAATGCTCTTTATCTCCATGCCAATCTGTTTGATTAAGAAAGTGTAATCTCTGAATAGTGAAAATCTTGTGAGAATTTTTCGTAATAACCTCAAAATGCTGACTAGCTAACGCTCTACAAAGCGTAGCATGAAATGCGCCAATGATAGAACTGTATAATATTGCATGATGAAGTGTATTTACTTTCTTACCTTGTCCTCCATTTAAGAGGACACAGCTTTTTCTTTGCTCTTTCTATAATTGAATTACAAATTATCTTAAAATAATTAATAAATGAATACGTATAAATACGTAGAAATAAGCTTTATATTAAAAATAAATTTGTTTACGGAAATTAACAATTTTTTATTTCCATTTATTCGTTTAATAGCATAAATATGGATTAGTTATAATAAAGTGATACCAGAAGCATCAAGAATTGACAAGAAATACTGATAAATGAAACACTTATCTACCTTTTCTTTCGATTCATGATATGGACAAATTACTTGGAAAGTAATCTGGCTGAACAGTTTTGTATCGTCTTTTCTTTAAGCGATAGCTCTTTTATTTCCAGCCTAAACGCACGGCCCCAAAGTGTCAGTGAGGTGCGTAACAACAGTGGAATGCCAGGCATCATCCAAATTCCTGTAATGCGCCTGTCTGCCCGTCGCCAACCACGAAGAACAACACTGATTACCGCACTTAAGCATAGGGGTTGACTATACATCTGCAAGCATAGCAATGCAGGAGATATAGCCGGTGTAATCCAATGTACATAGCCCCCTTCATGGAATACATTCTCAATTGCATCGAGGACCGACGAAGGAAAGTCTGCTAGAGAACAATCGCCTGAAAAAAGAAGGATATTCTGTCGCGCTTTGGGATAGCGTGAAAGGTATAGAGTGCGATTACGCTTTATTAGTTTCTGTAAAGCTCGTCCACGGCCAAACGAGCCGGCCGCCTTGTGGTAAATACGAGTGCCGGGATGCACCCCAAAGCGCCAACCGTGAAGATCAAGCCGACGGCCAAGATCAATGTCTTCATAATAACCTCGCCCAAACACAGGATCAAAACCACCTACTTCCTGAAAAATATCACGACGAATCAGAATGGCATGCCCTCGTAGATAATAAGTCTGGATGTAACCACCCTCTCGCAGCAAATAGCGATCAAGATTATATTTGGCATAACTGTTGCCGGCAGGAATGATGACTGCTAACTTTGCATCAGCTGCTAGCGTTGCACATAGCAGCGGCAGGAAATCATGGCTTATTTCAGTATCTGAATTAAGAATCAATACATAGAAAGCGTCAGATCGATTAACTGCTTCATTCACTGATAGACCGAAGCCCTGATTCTTTTTTGCATGATAAATCTCAACGCAATCATATGGAAGGCTATCCAGCATTTCACGTGTCTCACTGGCGGAAGCATCATCCTGAATAAGAATTCGCCTGATGGAATTGCCAAGACAAGCTACGACAGAATCAACACAGCGCCGCGTCAGATCAGGTGCATTGTAGACCGGAATCACGACATCGATTGATTTGCCGGAAGATTCCGTCGATCTACTCATGATAACTTAATCAAATTGCAAGAAACCAGACAATGCATACCGCCTCCATTTTTGTATTCGGGCTATCCACTCACTCTGAAAGACAGCGCCCTGGATCGCTAGTTCTTCCAATTTGGCTAATTCTAAGATCAGATCGAGATCACTTCAAATTATTATCAGTCTTTATCTTTCCCTACCAAACTCATTTGTCCTTGCGTCTCCAACAAACTTATATAACGCGGCAATACATCCGCATCAGGACCATCGAGCATTTCCTTGACAAAACGCTGCCGATGACTCTCTATATAGAAAGAAGTCTCTTCCAATATGAAATTAGTCAGAGCAAGTAAATGCGAGGCATGGCGATCGAAATAGATGAAGCAAAGCTACAAACGGTGGCACGGGTTAAGGTGTTTCTGGAAGGGGCGCACAATATTGCATTCATAATCCCCCAAGGGGGAAGAATATGGATTCATCGAAAGGGTGTTGAGGCGGATTGGCTCTGCCAGATTATCTCGGTCGACAAAGACCTAATATTGCGCTATCTCAAACGCATGACGGATTTATCACGGCAGCAGATAACCCGATTAGTTAGGCAGTATGGTAAATCTGGTCGGATAATCAAAAAGCGCAATTTCTCCCAGGAATTGATTTTTTCGCCGCTTTAATCTAGCTGATACGATTCTTCTGGCTGAGATAGATGCGCTGCACAGTACTTTATCAGGTTCGACTACCAAGAAGCTGATGGAGCGCGCTTTCCTCATTTTCAATAGCTTGAAAATGCGCAAAAATGAATTAATAATGTAGCATCACTTTGGCTCAATTTCTCAGAAATCTTCATCTCTGAAATAAAATGCAAGCTGCTGTTTCTTATCGAAGTGAATGATTTTCTGGTTGGTACTATTTATGAGACTTCAAAATCGCTCTCATTAGTTCCTAGCCATAATCAGGCATTTATGTTGGGGTCGCTCATAATGCTGTCCATCCTCCGTCAATAATCAAGTTTGCACCGGTCATGTAACTGGAAGCATCCGAGGCCAGAAAAATGACAGCTCCTCGATATTCATTTTTTTCTGACATGCGACCAAGAATAGTTCTGGATGAATAATTAGTAGTAAATTCATGATCATGTTGATTCCAAATTCCACTGGGTGTGAGCATGTTTACCCGAATTGACGTATTCATATAATAAGCAGCCAAAAATTTTGTTAGTCCTAACAGGCCCGCTTTGCAAACAGAATAAACTGCTGGTTTATAGGTCTGGTGTGCCTGATCGGCTTTTTTATAAATGCGTTGATCGGGTCCTACGAGTCCGTAATTAGATCCCAGAAAAATAATGGATCCTTTTCCTGATTTTTCCATCACTTTGCATGTGGCTTGAGCGAATAAAAAAGCACCGGTTAAATTGACATCGAGAGACGATTGCCAAAGTTCTTTTGGAAATTCGGTAAATTTTGAAAAAAGTGTGGTATCGGAGCCCTGTTCAAATTTTGGATCAATGGCAGCGCTATGAATAACAGCATCAATCCTATGAAACTGGCTCTCACATAAGTCAGCTATGGATTGACATGAATTCGCATTAGTCACATCCAAAACCTGAACACAAGTTCTTATAGAAGGATAAATAGAATCAATTTCACTTTTTAAAGATTCAAGACTATCTCTCTTTAGATCTCCCAGTACCAGATGCGCACCAGCTGATGCGGCTGCAAGCGCAAACTCCTTTCCAAGAAGACCTGTAGCCCCACTAATGAGTACCACGCGGTCGGTAAGATCGAAAGGTGTACCTTTGTAGGCTTGATTCATAGAAAATCCTTCCGATGGATTTGGATAGATTCTTTAGCAGTTAAAGCTGTCTGCAGAACATCAATACCGTCCTGTAAGGTAACCCGAGGAGTTGATCCGTTTGAAAGTCCCTCTAGAAATTCCCGCATCATAGATAAAAATAGCTCATTACGGTCCCAAGTTGGGGGTAGCTCGATTTGATCCAAGATTTTTCCATTTTGTTTTAGAGTAGTTAGACGAGTATGGTAATCCCAGTCTACGATGCCTTTTTCAGCAACGATGTTCATATGACGGGTGGGCGGTTTCCGCCAATAATCCATTCGGAGCTGAATGCAAATTCCTCGCTCGGTTTCTAAAGTAATGAGGGCTGTATCTTCCACCGTGAGTTCTAAAGAAGTCCGATGTCCTCCTATTGCATAGACATCCTTTGGCTTTCCAAAAAGCCAATGCAAATAATCCAGTTCATGAATTAACGTCAGAATGACCCCTCCACCTTGATCCGCACGGGCTGCGTAACTCTGCCGATAATCTTCCCAAGGATGCCAATCTGGTAGGTATTCTCCTAGATCCACCTGTACTGAATAAATTTTTCCAAGCTTACTCTCGTTAATCCATTCTTCAATTTTCTGCAGTCCAGGATGCATACGAAGTTGACAACCCACTAAAACCTTTGGCTCGGTAGAAATTAAATATGGTGTCAATTCAGTCAAGTATTGTCTTTCATGAGCGAGGGGTTTTTCGACATAGACGTTGGAACCTGCTTTGAGAGCTTTGACGAGTGTTTCCAGATGAAGGGAAGTAGGATTGGCTACGATCACAAGGTCGAACTTTTGACTGAGTGCGAAATCGAGATCCTGGAAAAAGGTAACGTCTTTTGGAATAATTTCTCTAGGTGGAGGAAGATTTCTGGTTCGCACTGCTCCAAGTTCGCGAACTCCCAGGGAGTATAGATTATTGAGATGCCTGACTCCAATGGATCCAAGACCCACTACCAAAGCTTTCAACAATCGCCCCCTCGATTTTCCAGCAAGAACTCGGCCAGTCG
The DNA here is from genome assembly GCF_900107265.1 of Nitrosomonas sp. Nm33. Taxonomy (GTDB): domain Bacteria; phylum Pseudomonadota; class Gammaproteobacteria; order Burkholderiales; family Nitrosomonadaceae; genus Nitrosomonas. The sequence goes on from NZ_FNPJ01000040.1 coordinate 26,222, forward strand.
GAATGAAAACTCATTGTCAATATCGATGGAATCTTCATTGTCGATTTTAAGAGGTAAAACACATGTTCCAGTGAGAGAATTTTTATTAATGATGGTTTGGGTGCGAATTAAGTCCAAATAGCCAATTTGCCAATAGACTTTGGGCAAACTTTGCCTAGGTTCGTTGAAAGGCTCGGGAACGCCAGGAATGCTCAAAAGTGGATGCATAAAACCATCTGCAGAGATAGTCCACATTTTATATGGATTTTGCTCTGGCTCAATGACTCCTCGTACTGAATCAGCCTCAGGATGCTTTTTTAACAGCTCAACAGCTTCTTCTATTTTTGAAATACTCCGAGAAGGAGAAGTGGGTCGAAATTGAAAAATGGCATCCGGAAGGGGAACTCTGTTTTGCTCCAACCATTCGAGAAAATGCTTAAATACAGGCAGATCAAGCGTATCATCTTGAGCTAGTTCACTTGGTCTTAAGAACGGCACCTCAGCACCGGCACTTTTAGCAACTTCAGCAATCTGCTCCGAATCGGTACTAACGAAAGTTCGCTGAATAGAAGGACACTTGAGGGAAATTTCAATCGAATGGGCAATAAGTGGTTTTCCTCGCAGAAGCCGAATATTTTTATTGGGTACGCCCTTTGATCCTCCCCGCGCAGGTATTAATGAATAAATCAACATTGCATTGCTACACTAGTCAAATTGCTTTAATTCAAAGAACCCAATGCTCATTTTTACTTGATGATGCTCCAGGGATAAATCATTGTCAAGCGACAGTATAGGTAATGTGAGTTCGACATAAGGATCACAATACCACGGTTGAAAGAATTTGAGAGAGCTTGATAATTAAAAGTGTTTAGTCCCACGGTGTGCTGGAATGGATTAACATTAAAACGTTCCGGCTCTTTTGTCCATATTTTGCAGATGTATTCATAGGGTGTAAGCCCCTTCAAAATCTTAAGCCGCTTTGCGAAGT
>NZ_FNPJ01000021.1 GCF_900107265.1 Nitrosomonas sp. Nm33
TGGTCAATGACCAAGCAAGGGAGAAAATACGAAACTCGGTAAATAGATTACAAAAATCGCTTGAAAATTTAAATGGGATGTTCAGTCATTGTATAGTGCATGAAGCGCATTTATGATACGTAGCCATAAATGAATATGGAGAAGAATGGTTTTATGGCGCGTCCAATCAGGCTAGGATTTTAGAATGGTTTATACCATGTTATGTCAAGAGGGAGCGGTGGAGAAGCTATTTTTGATGAAGATGAGGATAGACAGCAGTTTCTTGATTTATTAGCAGAGTTGATGACACGCTATGGGGCAATATGTTATGCCTACTGCCTGATGGATAATCACTATCATCTTTTGCTGGAAACGCCAAAGGCAAATCTATCTCAAATAATGCGAGGACTAAACGGGCGTTATACAAGATTTTTCAACAAAACGCGTCAACGAATGGGGCATGTATTTCATGGGTTGCTATAAAGCGATTATTGTGCAAAAGGATAACTACTTACTTGAACTGTCGCGCCATATCATTCTCAATCCAGTACGTGCCGGCATCATTGATGTTCCAGAAAACTATAACTGGTCCAGTTATAGTGCAACTATAGGTCGGTATGCATGTCCTGACTGGCTTGCTGCTGATAATTTACTCAGTTTGTTCGATCATCGAAGAAAAGAGGCCATTCGCTTATACAAGATGTATGTCAGCCAGGGTGTTGATCAGCCTTTCTCTGGAAAGGTATTGCAACAAACTTATTTAGGCGATAATGCTTTTATTGGTGAGGTACAAAAACATATTAGTTTGAAACAAAGTGATAGTATTCATATTACCAAGCGATCGAAGAAATCACCCAAAAAACCAATGGATGAAATTGTTGCCGGCATTACTGATAGAGAAGAAGCAATGAATGCGATATACAAAACGGGACATTACACAATGTTTGAAATTGCAACGTATTTTAATGTTCATTACAGTACTGTTAGCCGGTTAATTCGTTCATTTTGCAAGATGCAATGACTGGCACCTTTTTGAGATAAATTTGACAGGAAAAAGCTATGAAAAAATTAACCTAAATCTTTTTGTTTATAAGCTTAATTTCTGGAGAGGCTTTTGGATTATCCATTGTTTACCGCGGTCAATCATGCCAAGACTCTATGTCATTTGATCCATTGACGCACCAAACTACATTACATAATCCAATTGAAAGTCGTTTTGAGATAATTGAAGACAATGGAAACGGAATGTTCCGCTTACGTCTTACGGGTGGATTAGCAGTTTTTGTTGTGAGAAGAAATTGTTCAGCTGCAGCTCCAGAATGTACTACTCAAATTTATGGTTGTGTTGATATTGGGAATGGAATAGGAGATGAAGTCATTACAGAGAACAAAAATCAGCCCGTTGTTCCTAATGTATCCACAGTTGTCACACCAAAACAGTCTAATGAAGCCATCGGTTATTTTAATGGTCAGCAATTAGTTATTTCTGTTCATTCATTGCATGCATTATCAAACCAAAAAGGTGGAATAAATTCTGAAGACAATACCTTCTCCTCTAGCTGGGTAAATCCAATTGCTAACACCTTGATCTTTAAATACATCCCAGAAAGATCTTCTTTCAAACTCGAACAAATAATACAGAAGAAAGGAACAGTATTTTCAACCGGAAACACCACGCCGTCAGATAAATACCTTGCTGAGATCATAACGATGGAAGAAGGAGTTCCTTTATATAACGGTGATATCCCTGTAGAGTATACAATAGAATAAATTATTAGCTCACTCGCTAATTTCAATCAGGAAGCATGTGCGATGGGCACATCACGCCATTTCGTGGTGTAGCAAGGTAACATATAACAATGGGTAGAGTAAAGAACTGGCTTCCAGTCAACAATAGGAACTGCCTATCTGTTTCCGCCTCTTTCGTTTGACGGTACCTCAATAGCTATTCCATATCAAACAATGTCCTTAGAGAACTAAAAACGATGTCCTTGTTCTGTCCGCTGGGCCGGCCCGAACGTTTGAGAGAATGTGCGGAAGGTAGAGAAGTGTCGAAAGGTTATTTAAATGGGCTTTTCCTTACAGAAAAAGGTGTCAAAAATCGTGGAAAATGAAGTCTTGATTGGCGGAATTGAGAAAAGAGAAATCGTGATCGTAGACTATGATCCGCTTTGGCCAAACAAATTTCTAGAGCATAAGAAAAGGATTGAGGTGGCCTTGAAAGGTCGTTTTATCTTAATCGAACACATTGGATCAACATCAGTTCCGCAGCTGGCGGCCAAACCAATAATTGACATCATTATTGTTGTTGAAGATTCCAGCAATGAAGCAACCTATCTCCCAGCATTATTGGATGCTGGTTATGTTCTCCGGGTGAGAGAGCCCGAATGGCATCAGCATAGAATGGTTAGAACTCCAGAACGGGATGTTCATGCACATATTTTTTCGCTTGGGTGTCCGGGGAGATTAAAAGGCAAATTGCCTTTCGAAATCGACTACGGCAGATTGACGGAGAACGTCTTCTATACGAGTCTGTCAAGCGTCAATTGGCAAAACAGGACTGGGCAGACATGAACGCATATGCTAGCGCAAAAACGGAGGTTGTAGAGCAAATTACAGCTCGGGCATTAAGCGAGTCAGATGGTATCTGACCCCATTCTGTATACTCTTTATAGTTCAATTCTTAAATTATTACTTATGTTTAAAAATCTGCTTTAACCTCCTAAGATCCATGAAAATATTTACGCTCTATATAAAGTAAATATCTGTGTAGCATAAATCATTTGAATAAGATTTCCTTACTATCCGAATCAAGATGCTCAGGTTTTTTGTAACTCAATCAGATCAAAGTCTTACCAAATTACTGCAATGGCAAACAAAAAGAAGAGCCAGCTTTAAAGTCGCGCTGATTTGTATCGTGGTAGCGTTGGTGCTAACCCTTCATCGCTATTTGGGAGATTATCGTTTTGTGTTATCGGTTTTAAAAAGCATAGAACTAAACGACCTCTCAAATATATTTCAATCATTCATGTTGCATCATGTTAATGCCCAATTACATCAATTAATGTTCTGGGCATCATCCATCGTTTTGTTTTATTTCATTCTGCCATTGCTCGTAATTGTGCTGGTGATAAAAGAAAAACCCGGTGATTATGGATTAGCGCCTAATTACAGTTTTAGCAATTACAGGCCTTACTTAATCATGATCATCAGTATGATTCCCTTAATTGCTTATTTCTCAGGAACAGATGGTTTTCTGGCAAGCTATCCATTTTATAAAGTAGGGAAAAATGAGGGGCTTTATCCAAATTTTGTAATCTGGGAGATATTTTATTTTCTTCAGTTTATTGCGCTCGAATTTTTATTCCGAGGATTTTTATTGCATGGAACTAAACGAAGATTTGGGGTTTATGCCATTTTTGTCATGACAATTCCCTATTGCATGATTCATTTTGGTAAACCTCTACCTGAAACAATTGGCGCAATAGTGGCCGGTATCGTGTTAGGTGCGATGAGTCTGAAAAGTAAGAGCATTTGGCCAGGTGTAATGCTTCATTATGGTATCGCAATCATGATGGATTTAAGTGTTTTGTATCGCAAGGGAATGCTATGAATCAATCTGCCAAACCTCTTTCCCATTGAATAAAGTCTCCATAGGAGTTTTCCCATTTCAGATTTTACCCTGATGAGTTCTTTCATTATTGTAATAATCGATCCAACTGTTCAGGTCTTTCTTAAGGATTCTAAATCATAGTTGCGCTTCTTGCGGAAAGTTACTTGATAGAATTCCTGCAGAATGGTTTTGTGAAATCGTTCACAAATACCGTTGGTCTGTGGAGACATCACCTTGGTTTTGGTGTAATCGATATCATTGATTGCGAGGTACAACTGGGGAAACTATTGACTATGCAAACATTTACATTGGTTTTTCTTATTGCACTATTGCTTACAACACTGACCCGGATTTGGCTGGCAGTAAGACATATTCGATATAGTAATGACAGGATTTAAATTTACAAAAAACCAAGAATATGTATTTCTTGGTGGTTTCCTGAGCGCGCCTGATATTGCTTACTATGGGTAAGTATGGTGGGAAGAATCATCAATCAGAAACTAGAAGGGGACGATTAACGCCCCCTTTGTTTGCTCAGTGCTAGCTCAGTACAGTGACATCATTCCAGCTAATTTGGCCGGGTTGTTCCGTTACTCCATTTTCAACTTCGAGAAAGGCCGTTACAGCGCCATTCTCAATGGTAAATGTAAACCGTTTATCACTGCTGGTGGATAAATCATCATGTCCTGAGCTGATTTTTTCCCTCATCAATATAAGGTAAGTAAAAGTATAAACAGTATTACAAATAGTATTACAAATCATGAGACTCTATCGAACACTGCTTATACCCGTCTTAGCTTATTTAATTGGATTAATTGGATCACGTTGCGCTGGGGTTAGCTGATCACTCCAGGAAGCAGGTAGATTCTGAACCCAGCCGTTATACACGAGCGGGATTGGCAGTACGCCTTGCCCCCCCATTCCAGGATTACCTTTTATGGTGTCATCCAGTTTTGTTGCGCCTGCAGCAAACAGTCCTACTTGACCTGCAATCATGGCATCGGAGGGATCGCCATCATTGTTTGGATCAGGATCGACAACTAGCAGTCTGTTGGAGAATTTGCTGGCAACATACGCATAGTAACCGCCTCCTTGTTTGGCGCCGTATTGCACACCGTGGCAACCAGGATCGCAAGGCAACATGGCAACAACTTCATCAGTGCTGGTATTGACAACAGTAATCGTGCCTGTGAGCGTATTGGATGTGACCATATTTTTCCCATCGGGGGAAACGGGAGTTTGAACCGGTAATGCACCTACAGGGCCGGAAATGGTTCCTGCCACGGGATCATAATCTTTTAGCAGATCAATATGCTTGATAACTTGATGTGTGTCCATGTTTATAACAGCGATGGTGTTGTCAAGGAAATTCGAAACATAATATTTGCTGCTATCCGGCATCATGCCGGCTGCCAAAGGATGACTGAATTCACCACCGACTTTTGTAAGGGAATCAATACCATTTGTATGGAAATTGTATTGCGTGGAATCGCCGAAAAGGGCGTTTGCCGTTACCATGGTTTTGCCCTCATGACTCATCCAATGCGCATGTGGATTGCCTTGTCCAATATTTATCGTACGCAGCACCTCGGTTGCGAGTGGAGCTAGTTCCATGACTGAATCTTTTACATCATCGCCGTTATTGGTGACGTGAATCCGATCGCTATCGGGCAGAGTCATCACATGCGCAGGTGATTCGCCCACAGATACATTGCGAATCAATTTACCCGTTTGACGATCAAAAACAGCCAGTTTATCGTCAAACCATTGTGTCACATAAATAACGGTTTGATCTTTATCGGTCCACATATTGTGTGGATTGTTCATGTCGATGGAAGGCAACGCTACTTTGCGGGTGACCTGCCAGGAAGAGCCATCTACCGCTGATACCGTACCTGGGTTTCCTTTTCCTGAGGTGGTTTCAAACTCAGTGGCTACCCAAACTTCACCTACTGCGGGTGTTTTAGGATTTTGAAGCGCTGCCAAGGGAGTATCATTGCCATAGCGAGCATTCAGCATTTCTGGCAAGTTAACGACGCCACTATCCACACGTACATCAACATTAGGATAGGTAATATGCCATGGTTTATTACTTGCATAGTTCTGCCAGTTATCAGGATTGGTCGCGATAAAGAAAGTGCGTAATAGGCGGGTTGCCAGATCGCTGCTGCTTGGCACAGTAATGCCATTGATTAAACTGAGTGAAGATCCTAAATCCAGACCGGTGGTATTAGGATCATCAACAATCACTGCACCGAGCATGAAAGGATGAATACTACAGAAAAAAACATATAAGCCCGGCGTTGTCAGCGTTACATCATCGCCCCCATCCGAATGTTTCGTATCATTATGTGGCATACCAGCGGCTCCAGTTGGGAAGATCAAACTGGTTCTTGTGTGCACCGTATTGGAATCACCAGAAAATTTAACCCGCACACCAGGCTGGGCAATTGCAATGGAGCGATTGCCTGCGATCGCTGTTCCGGTGTCAAACCAGAGTGCTGCGTTGTCTGTCAGTGCAAATCGGACTTCGTTATCACCAGCAGAAACGTTGCTTACAGATGACAAGGTTAAGATTGCTGAGGAATAAACTGCCAGGTTCACAATCTTTTTGATAAAAGACCTATCAAACATTAAATGTTCTCCATGGATTAATTAATACTATTCTCAGTTTGCCGTTAGTTTGGCGAAACTGGGTTTTTTACTTTTTCCTATCTCACGTTACAGTGGTTGGTCGTCTTAAACATGGTTGTTAATCTAAAGGAGTTTTCCAACGCGCCTTGCTTCAAGATCATCGGCTGCCATGTACAAGTTCTGCAAAAGCATATGCACTATTTGTGTATCCAATATAGTCGCATAGTCGCTTGAATTGACTATTTGTCGTGCCAGGGCTGGAGCAGAAGTAAGACCTATACTTAGTGTAAGAATTGAAATGTTTGAGAGTCTTCTCATAGCACTCTCCTTGATTTAGTTAATGCAGCATCAGCAAAACCATCACGATGTATATTGTGTGATTATTTCCCACACAGAAGGAATAGTAAATGAAAATAATTCTCATGTCTACATTTTGTGTAAAAATTTCCCACAAAATGCTTGCCGCATTACCGTATCGTATTATTATTACAATGTCATCATGTCATTATTACAATGTTATTAATGTGTGATCGATATCATTGATTGCGAGGTACAACTGGGAATCGTAATGTTCAACCCGTCCACAATACTCCGTACCTCTATCAGTTAATATCCGTAACATTGGCAAATTATGCATTGTGTTGTGTCATATTGACTATGCAAACATTTACATTGGTTTTTCTTATTGCGCTATTTGTAAGAAACCTCAGGGTTGTTTACAGAGAGGTTGATTGAAATAATGTTGGAGTATTTCATAAGGAGTTGAGTTATTCAAACTCTTGTGAGGTTTGACAGTGTTATAAAAGTTAATAAAGCGGCCGAGTTGAATTTTCCGGTCGGTGCAGTCTTTAAAGTTGGTCTTGTCATGCCACATCTGCATTAGAGTGCGGATAGCGCGTTCAGCCTTGCCGTTGGTTTGGGGTCGATTGACTTGAGTGAATTTCTGGCCGATGCCGTGCGCTTTGCAGGTTTTAACGAAAGCATGACTGTCAGTGCCCTTATATTCTTTGCCATTATCAGAATAAGCATAATCCTAAATTCCTCAGTTGAAGACTCCTAAATCGCTCAAGAACCCTATTGATTAAGGTTCTTTGAAAGATCCATGGCATTACCAATCAGATGAGATTTTAGTGAAATAATCAAAATCTGCTGAAAGTGTTGCCACACCTTGCTCTCAGCTTGTTTACTGTAACTGAGGAGCAGTTAACATTTTTGGCTATGAACCGTTGATAGTATTAGATTACAGCTATTTTCATTCTAAATTCCAACTGAGGAATTTAGGATAATCGATCTGGTAAGGGCATTGGGCGATAACGGTTTCGGTGAGGAACCAGGCGGCGCTATTTTGGGTTTTATCGGGCAGGATGGCTGCATGGAGTTCTCGGGAGAAGTCATCAATCGCGACAAACAGGTATTCCCTTGGTTGGGTGATTGGCCTTTGAGCAAAGGCAAGCGTTTAGTATCGAAATGCACGAGTTCGCCAGGATAAGACTTGTTATAACGCTTTGCCTCATGTTTCAAGCGCTCCTGGATGGACTGCTCGACTTTGGCTAAGCGTTTGAGGCCGTACTGGATTGTTTTAAAACGTTGATTGGTACTGTCACGGGGAACAAACTCCTTGAGCCTTGCCCGTTTGAGAACAGTGTAGATCGTAGGTCTTGAGACTCGAAAGCGTTCGGCAAGTTGGGACACTTTCCAGCAGCGAGTTTGGTAAAGCTGCCACAGCTCCTGACAGTCAAGTGGCGTAAGTCTTATATGTTTGTGCATGTTCATTTACAGTATTCTCCACAATACTGTAAACAACGCTAGAAATTCTTACACACTATTGCTTACAACACTGATCCAGATTTGGCTGGCAGTAAGACATATTCGATATAGTAATGACAGGATTTAAATTTACAAAAAACCAAGAATCTGTATTTCTTGGTAATTTCCTGAGCACGCCTGATATTGCTTACTATGGGTAAGTATGGTGGGAAGAATCATCAATTAGAAACTAGAAGGGGGCGATTAATGCCCCCTTTGTTTGCTCAGTGCTAGCTCAGGACAGTGACATCATCCCAGCTAATTTGACCGGGTTGTTCCGTTACTCCATTTTCAACTTTAAAAAAGGTCGTTACAACGCATTCTCAATGGTAAATGTAAACTGTTTATCACTGCTGGTGGATAAATCATCATGTCCTGATCTCATTTTTTTCTCCTCATCAATATAGGTAAGTCAAGGTATAAACAGTATTACAAATCATGAGACTCTATCGAACACTGCTTATACCCGTCTTAGCTTATTTAATTGGATTAATTGGATCACGTTGCGCTGGGGTTAGTTGATCACTCCAGGAAGCAGGCAGATTCTGAACCCAGCCGTTATACACGACTGGGATTGCCAGGACGCCTTGCCCCCCCATTCCAGGATTACCTTTTATGGTGTCATCCAGCTTTGTTGCGCCTGCAGCGAACAGTCCTACTTGACCTGCAATCATGGCATCGGAGGGATCGCCATCATTGTTTGGATCAGGATCGACAATTAGCAGTCTGTTGGAGAATTTGCTGGCAACATACGCATAGTAACCGCCTCCTTTTTTGGCGCCGTATTGCACACCGTGGCAACCAGGATCGCAAGGCAACATGGCAACAACTTCATCAGTGCTGGTATTAACAATAGTAATCGTGCCTGTGAGCGTATTCGCTGTGATCATATTTTTCCCATCGGGAGAGACGGGGGTTTGAATCGGTAATGCACCTACAGGGCCGGAAATGGTTCCTGCCACGGGATCATAATCTTTTAGCAGATCAATATGCTTGATAACTTGATGTGTGTCCATGTTTATAACAGCGATGGTGTTGTCAAGGAAATTCGAAACATAATATTTGCTGCTATCCGGCATCATGCCGGCTGCCAAAGGATGACTGAATTCACCACCGACTTTTGTAAGGGAATCAATACCATTTGTATGGAAATTGTATTGCGTGGAATCGCCGAAAAGGGCGTTTGCCGTTACCATGGTTTTGCCCTCATGACTCATCCAGTGTGCGTGTGGAGCGCCTCGTCCAATATTCACCGTACGCAGCACCTCGGTTGCCAGAGGAGCCAGTTCCATCACAGAATCATTTTGGGTGTCGCCATTATTCGTGACGTGAACCCGATCGCTATCGGGCAGAGTCATCACATGCGCAGGTGATTCGCCCACAGATACATTACGAATCAATTTACCCGTTTGACGATCATAAACAGCCAGTTTACTGTCAAACCATTGTGTCACATAAATAACGTTTTGATCTTTATCGGTCCACAGATTGTGTGGATTGTTCATGTCGATGGAAGGCAACGCTACTTTGCGGGTGACCTGCCAGGAAGAACCATCTACCGCTGATACCGTACCTGGTTTTTGTTTTCCTGACGTAGTTTCAAACTCAGTGGCTACCAAAACTTCACCTACTGCCGGTGTCTTTGGATTTTCAAGTGGTGCCAACGGGATATCATTGCCATAGCGCGCATTCAGCATGGTCGGCAGATTAACGACACCGCTATCCACACGCACGTCAATATCGGGATAGGTAACATGCCACGGTTTGTTATCCGCGTAGTTTTGCCAGTTATCAGAGTTGGTCGCGATAAAGAAAGTGCGTAATAAGCGGGTTGCCAGATCACTACTACTTGGGAAGGTAGGGCCATTGATTAAACTGAGTGAAGATCCAAGATCCAGACCAGTAGTATTTGGATCATCGACAATCACTGCACCAAACATGAAGGGATGGACGCTGCAGAAGAAAACATATAAACCTGGCGTTGTCAGCGTTACCTCATAGCTGCTTTCGTCAGCTGGCGTATTAAATGGCATGTTAGCCGCTCCAGTTGGAAAGATCAAACTGGTTCTCGTGTGCACCGTGTTGGAATTGTCCCAATCAAACTTGACTCGTACACCCGGCTGGGCAATTGCAATAGAGCGGTTGCCTGCGATCGCTGTTCCGGTATCAAACCAGCGTGCTGGGTCATCTCTCGGTATAAATACGACTTCGTTAGCATTAGCAGCAGAAGCGTTGTTTATAGACAAACAAGTTAAGAGTGCTGAAGAACAAACCGTCAGGTTCACAATTTTTTTAAAATATGACATATCAAGCATTAAATGCTCTCCTTGGATTAATTAACACTATTACTATTAGTTTTCCGCTTTTGTATTCATCCAGTTTTGCCGTTAATTCGGCAAAACTGGGTTTTTTACTTTCCCTATCTCACGTTACAGTGGTTGGTCGTCTTAAACATGGTTGTTAATCTAAAGGAGTTTTCCAACGCGCCTTGCTTCAAGATCATCGGCTGCCATGTACAAGTTCTGCAAAAGCATATGCACTATTTGTGTATTCAATATAGTCGCATAGTCGCTTGAATTGACTATTTGTCGTGCCAAGGCTGGAGCAGAAGTAAGACCTATACTTAGTGTAAGAATTGAAATGTTTGAGAGTCTTCTCATAGCACTCTCCTTGATTTAGTTAATGCAGCATCAGTAAAACCATCACGATGTATATTGTGTGATTATTTCCCACACAAAAGGAATAGTAGATGAAAACAATTCTCATGTCTACATTTTGTGTAAAAATTTCCCACAAAATGCTTGCCGCATTACCACATCATGTTATTATTACAATGTCATCGTGTTATTATTACAATGTTATTAATTTCAGATTTAATTTGATAATCTGATATTCTTATTTTTAAAATGCACTGTGCTTCCTTCCACTTCAATACTTTCACCAGCACTCGTTTCTGCGTTGCGCCGTGTATTGCGGCCATTTATCAAATTGATGCTAGCAAAGGGAATTACTTACAATTATTTATCTGAATTATTAAAAGATATTTTTGTAGAGGTAGCAGAAAAAGAATGCAGGATTGGAGGAAAGCCTTCTAGTGATAGTCATTTGAGCTTACTGACGGGTATCCATCGTAAAGATATCAAACGATTACGTCATAGTGACCATTCCACTATTCAAGTTATCCCGCACGCTGTTTCAATGGGCGCGCGACTCGTAAGCCTGTGGACAAGTGATACGCGTTATCTGGATGAAAGCAATCAGCCCAGGCCATTGCCCAGATTTATTAAAGAAGGTGGAGATATTTCTTTTGAAGGACTGGTTGCCAGTGTGAGCTGTGATATCCGTTCGCGAGTTGTACTTGACGAATGGTTAAGGCTCGGTATAGCTCGCTTTGATGAAAAAAATCGCGTGTGTCTCAATACCGCTGCATTTGTCCCTGCACATGGCTTTGATGAAAAAGTTTATTATTTTGGTCATAACTTGCACGATCATGCAGCAGCAGCTACCAGTAATTTGTTACAAGATGATCAACCATTTTTAGAGCGCAGTGTTTATTACGATGCACTAAGCGTGGATTCAGTTAGAGTATTGGCTGAAAAGTCTGAAAGTCTGGGAATGGAATCTTTACTTGCCATCAACAAAGAGGCCATAGAACTAAAAACAAATGATGCACTGAATAATAGTCCACGTTACCGTATGACATTTGGTATTTATTGCTTCAGCGAATCTGTTGAACCCGAGATACCTGTTGAGAAGAAAAATAATGTACATAATATGAATGAATAAAAAATATTTTAAAACTTCTGAATGACAAAATTTCATTAACAACAGCATACCATTTCAGCACTTCTTATCTATTACGCATTATTATTTTGTTATTCATATGCATTAATAAATGCATTAGCGAAAAACAATTGCGATACCAACACTTCACAGGTTAATCCTGCAAACCTTTCTCATTCTGAAATGGGCGGCACGGCAGGTGCTTCCGTATCATCCCGAATTCACTTTCTTCCTTCTCTTTATGGGTTTATCAGCGTGATATAAAGCAACAGTGCCAAGCACTGTACGGTAACATGTTGTCTCCTCGATCGAATGAAATCCAGCATCCACCATATAAACCGGCAATAGACCCAGAATGTTATCGTGTACCTCTTCAAACCAACGCACTAACCAAGAGATCAGCCACATGACTGAATCATGTGGCTTGCCGAAATCCGCTACATGCAGCTTGCCACCGGGCTGGAGGACACGGAATGCTTCCCTGAGCATTTGCTGTTTATCTTGCCTCGTTAGATGATGTAGCATCAAACTGGCAAATACGTGATCGAAGCTTTCGTCTGCATAGGGTAGACAAGTTGCCGTACCCTGCTGCAGGATGATGATCTCGCCTGCTTCTTCGGTCTTCCTGCGTGCGATATCTAACACCTCGGAATCCACGTCAAGTCCGTATACTGTAGCGTTCGGGTTGGCCTGTTTGATCATGAGGGTGAGCGTGCCTGTCCCGCAGCCAATATCCAACACGTTTTGGCCTGGTTGGATATGCGCTTGAGCAATCAACGCAGTCTTTAACGCCTCTTCAGGAAAGAAGAGCCGTATCATCGGATCGTACCAACGCGTCAACCAGTGGAAATGAAATGCTGGAATATAACGCAAAGGTTTCTTCATGGTGATCAACCTCTCATATATAGCTAAACCAGTTAGGAATGACTCAAAGAGCATTCTCATTGAAGAGGTTCTCGATGGAGCACTGAGATTTTCTGCGCAAGGCTTTTGATTGCGCCCACTTGTGTTCGATGGGATTGAAGTCTGGGGAGTAAGCGGGCAGGTATTCGAGCATGTGCCCAGCTTTGGCGATGACATCCTCGATATCCTGTCGTTTGTGGAAAGTGGCGTTATCCATCACGATGACGCAAGCCGGAGGAAGTTTGGGCAACAGGTCTTGCACGGTCCACGCGTAGAAAACATCGGCATTGATGCTCGTCCTGAACAATCCGATGGTATGCAGGAATTCTCCGATCAACGCACCGATGACGTTTGTCCGCTCTTTGGCATGCCAGTCCCGGACGCCGTAGCATCTTTGCCCCATGGGAGCATATCCATGCGTGCGCGGCATATCATGAGCAAACCCACTTTCATCAATGTAAACAATCGTGCGACCGACAGTTTCATGCGCCTTGATTTTTTCCTGGAAGGAAAACCGTGCGCTTTCGTTCGCCCCAGGATGCCGCAGTGTTTTTTTTATAGGTCACGCGCAATTTCCTGAGGGCAAGAAAAATCGCATTTTGCGTAACACCCAGACGCTTTGCTCGTTCGTATTGGTAAGCATCGGGATAATCGAGAACATCCTGGCGCAGCGCCTCGAGATCGATCTTGCGTCTTCTGAACCCTTGTGGCTTGCGATGAATATTCTTAATCCAGCGCGTCACACTTGCCACACCAACATCAAACCGGGTCGCCACCTCCGCTATTGTGAGTCCTTCTTTCTTTCGAACAGACAGAACTTTACGGCGAAAATCCAACGTATATGCCATACCTTTTATTATAATCATAATTATCTTGTTCTGCTATAGTGAAAATTTTTTACTGCTACGATTAGCCACCAAATAACCAGGTCATTAAATTGGTTTGCAAATGTAAATTTTTATATTTTTTCGGTTTTAAATGAACGCTGAATCTGCATTTCCTTAATCATTGCATAAATGGCTGGGAAAATGATCAGCGTCAGCACAGTGGCTGAGACCATGCCGCCAACCATTGGAGCAGCAATGCGCCGCGTTATCTCTGAACCGGTGCCCGTACTCAGTATGACTGGCAACAAGCCCACGATACTGCCGGCAATGGTCATCATGACGGGACGTATCCTTCTCACTGCACCTTCTGACACGGCAGCATAGAGATCTTCAATGGTGACTTTTTCACCAGCTGCATGGCGTTTTGTTGTAATGGATTTGAACGCTTGATCGAGGAAGGTCAGCATCACCATACCGATTTCGGCTGCGATACCCACTAGACCGATGAAACCCACTGCGACCGCAGTACTCATGTTATAACCAAGCCAGTAAATCAGCCAGATGCCCCCGATCACGGAAAAAGGCACTGTCAGCATCACGATCAATGTTTCGGTCAGACGATTGAAATTTAAATAGATCAGCACAAATACGATTAACAGCGTAAAGGGCACCACCACTTTCAATTTCTCGATGGCACGCTGCATATATTCAAACTGGCCGCTCCAGGTAGCGTAGTACCCCGGTGGGAATTGTACTTGTTCTCGGACTGCCTGCTGCGCATCCGCGATATAGCTGCCGATATCACGATCACGTATATCAACAAAAATGTAAGCGGACAGCAAAGCGTTCTCGGTGCGAATGCTCGGCGGCCCTTTGACAAGCTTAATCTGCGCAAGCTGTCCCAGTGGAATCATCGCTCCGCCCATAGTAGGGACCAGCACCTGTGTCGCAATCGCTTGCGGGTCGCTGCGCAGTTCACGTGGGTAGCGCACGGTGACTCCATAGCGCTCACGTCCTTCAACGGTAGTAGTAATCGTTTCGCCCCCCAATGCTGTGGTAATCACTTCCAGCAGATCACCGACAGCCAAGCCATAACGCGCAAGTGCCATACGGTCAGGTTCGATATCGAGGTAATAACCACCAGTGGTTCGTTCCGCATAGACACTAGCGGTGCCAGGCACTGTTTTGACGGCCATTTCGATCTGCTTGCCGAGTTTTTCTATTTCATCCAGATCGCTGCCAAATACTTTAATACCAATTGGTGTACGGATGCCGGTTGCCAGCATGTCAATCCTGTTTTTGATCGGCATTGTCCAGGCATTACTGACACCGGGTATTTGCAGCGCTTGATCCAGTTCAGCAATCAGCTTGTCGATGGTCATGCCGGGACGCCACTCACTTTCCGGTTTCAGATTGATGATGGTCTCGGTCATTTCCAATGGCGCTGGATCAGTCGCGGTATTGGCGCGGCCAGCTTTACCAAATACCGATGCCACTTCTGGAAAGCTTTTAATGATTTTGTTCTGAGTTTGCATGAGTTCCGCCGCTTTGGTGACGGAGATAGCCGGCAGCGTCACCGGCATATAAAGCAGCGTACCTTCATTCAACGGTGGCATAAATTCGGATCCCAGTTTGACAGCCGGATAAATAGTTAATCCTAATAAAACAATGGCAGCAACGAGTATGCTTTTCTTCCATTTGATGACCCATGGAATGAGGGGCTGATAAAGCCGGATCATGAGCCGACCCAGTGGATTATCCTGCTCACGCGGAATACGGCCCCAAATCAGCAGTAGCATCAGCGCTGGAACCAGCGTGATGGATAGGAGTGCAGCACCTGCCATGGCAAATGTCTTGGTAAAGGCGAGTGGTTGAAACATGCGCCCTTCCTGAGCCTCGAGCGTGAATATCGGCAGAAACGATACCGTAATAATCAGCAGGCTGAAAAATAACGCCGGCCCGACTTCCTTACATGCTGTAATAATGGCATCCCTACGCGCCGCTGCGGGAGCAAGCGGATCAAGGCGTGCAAGGTGTTTATGCGTATTCTCCACCATGACAACCGCGGCGTCGGTCATCTCGGCAATGGCGAGTGCGATGCCAGCCAGACTCATGATGTTGGAGTTGATGCCCAGGTGAAACATGACAATGAAAGCGATAAGCACACCGATTGGCAATATGATGATCGCCACCAGCGCACTGCGCACATGCATGAGAAAAACGGCACATACCAGCGCCACGATAATCACCTGCTCGATCAACACTTCGTCCAGTGTCGCGATAGCACGCTCAATCAACTCGGAACGGTCATAAACAGATTGAATCGTTACGCCTTCCGGTAAACCCGGTTTAAGATCATCGATTTTCGCTTCGATATCGCGGATAACATTGAGCGCATTCTCGCCATAGCGCGCAATGGCGATCCCTGAAACGGCTTCGCCTTCACCATTGAGTTCAGTGATCCCACGGCGTTCATTGGGCGCCAGCTCAACACGGGCGACATTACGCAATAGTACCGGCATACCCTCGTGTGCTTTTACGACCAGATTCTCTAGGTCACTGATGCTGCGTAAGTATCCTTTGCCACGCACCATGTACTCGGTTTCTGTAAGCTCGATCACACGCCCGCCCACATCGCGATTACTCTGAGCAACAACATTGATCACCGTCTTAAGTGAAATGCCATAAGCTTGTAAACGCCGTGGATCGACCGTAATCTGATAAGTTTTCTCAAACCCTCCGACGCTAGCTACTTCCGACACCCCTTCCGTCGCGACCAATTGATAACGCAGAAACCAGTCTTGGATACTGCGCAGCTCATCCAGTGTCCGTTCTTCAGCAGTAACGACATATTGATAAACCCAACCTACTCCAGTCGCGTCTGGACCGAGCGCGGGCCTGACACCCTGTGGCAATTTGTTAGCTGCAAAATTCAGGTATTCCAACACACGTGAACGTGCCCAATAGATATCAGTACCATCTTCAAAAATGACGTAGATAAACGACACCCCAAAGGCCGACATTCCCCGCACTACTTTCGATTTGGGCACACTCAGCATGGCCGTAGTCAGTGGATAAGTAACCTGATCTTCAACCACTTGCGGTGCCTGGCCGGGATATTCGGTATAGATGATGACCTGAACATCGGATAAATCAGGAATTGCATCAACAGGCGTTTTCAACACTGCATACACGCCCCAGGCAACGATAAAGAATGTTGCCAGCAATATTAGAAAAACATGCCGTACCGACCATTCGATTATTTTGCTAACCATCTCAGTGTTCTCCGCGTTCGTTGACGACGGGGCTGGTGTTTACTGGATGGATACGGACGAGCAGGTATTCCCCTGCTGATTCCTCGGTGATTTCGAATGTGACTCTCTGGCCTGGCTTTAACGAGCGAAGTAATGCCGGATCAGCAATGCGGAAATCCATAATCATCGAAGGCCAATTGAGACTGGCGATCGGTCCATGCGCAAGTGTGATGGTTGTATGCGCAAAATCAATTGCCTTAATATTGCCCTCACCACGATGAGTTTTTGGCGGTGCGCTTTCAATGAACGTGCCAGGTTCGGCGTGTGATTTTTCGCTTTTCGCTAAGGAATGGTCTCCGGGACCAAAGCCACTTATGGCTGCCTTGAGGTTACTTTCTGCATCGATCAGAAAATTTGCCTTGACCACCACGGCTTCCCCTGCTTCAAGCCCTCCTAATACCTCAGCATAACCATCGGCCTGCATACCGAGTTTTACCGTGCGCGGTTCATAACGGCCTGCACCAAGATCAACCAGTACCAACTGTCGTATGCCAGTATCGAGTACTGCTGAGTCAGGGACAGTAAGTACTTTTTCCTTACTATGAAAAGTAGCAAACTCCGCGCGTGCGTACATATCTGGTTTAAGCAGTCCATCAACATTGGGCAGCTCAATGCGCACGAGAGCAGTACGTGTTTCTGGTGTCACTTCGGGATAGATAAAAGCCACCTTACCACTGAATACCTTATCCGGGTAGGCATCGACTCTGATGGTAGTCATCTGACCTGGACGAATCATACGGAGATCTTGTTCAAACACATCAGCCAATACCCATACGCTTGATAAGTCGACAATCTTATAAAGCTCCTCTCCAGGCTCAAAGCGTTTGCCTTCAATGGATGGTTTTTCCAGCACGACGCCATTTGCTTGGGAGCGTAGCGTAAGATATTGCCTGATTTCGCCTTCACGCTGCAGGCGCTGCAATTCAATCTCCGATATGTCTAAGTTGCGCAATCGCTGCAATGCACTCTCGATCAGCCTTTGCACTCCAGCTCGCGCATCTGGGCTGCCCTCGGCAACCATACGCATGCCTTTCATTGCAATAAAATATTCGTGTTGTGCCGTAATCAGAAGAGGACTATAAACATCCATCAATGCATCGCCTTTTTTGACTGCTTGGCCAGTGGTATTGACGTAGAGTCGATGAATCCATCCCTCGAATTTGGTCACTAACGTGTACAATTTACGCTCATCTGGCTGTATTGTGGCCACAGCCCTGACGGTATGAATCATCTCTCGTAACATGGCAGTTTCAGTCCGAACTCCCAGTTTTTGTATTTTTTCAGTGCTAATCTTCACCGCCGCACTATCCACTGGAGGTTCTTCACCTTCATAAACGGGAATATAGTCCATCCCCATCGGATCCTTCTTAGGCACTGGCGAGGTATCCGGTAGTCCCATCGGATTGCGGTAATAAAGAATCTTACCCTTCGCAGTGGTAACCTCGGGTGACTCGGCCACAGGCTTAACAGACTGGATATTTCCCCACCAATATCCTGCAACGAGTGAAAGTGTGATCAAAACAGCAATAAGAATTACTTTAGCAAGTGCTCTCATAGCGAACTCCATTAATGGTGATCTGCTAATTCATCAGGGGTTTTGCCAGTAAGCAGATCGATTTCTGCGAGCGCCTTGTTGTAGTTGGCTATCGCTGTCACCAGGCTGATTTCGTAATTAAATACCGTCATCTGGCTATCAAGCAGCGTGAGAAAATCGACCTGATTAACTCGGTAGGCAGCCAGCGCTGATTCAACCGTGAGTCTGGCCTGTGGCAGAATGGTAGTTTGATACAGCTGCACCGATTTGAAATTCTGCTCAGCCGTTGCCACCTGTTGCCGCAGTTTTGCCGCAATCTCGTTAATTTGCGCCTGATGCAGATCCAATGCTTGATAGTGCAGCGCTTGCGATTCCGCAATACGTGGTTCGATTTTACTGGTGCGCCATACCGGAAGGTTAATCGCCACAGTCAGGCTGACCATGTCAGGGCGCGATGTGTTATCTAACATCCTATCCCGCTGGCCATACGCAAGGCGCACATCAAAATCCGGATAATATGCTTTTTGCGCGAGTTCCACTGCTTTTTTATTGCGCGCGGCAAGGCTCTGCAGTGCTAATAATTGCGGCCGCTGCGTCATTGCTCTCTCCCGCAATGATTCCAGCTTCAAGGAGGCTTGATGAATGTGTAGCGACTCGGGTATCAGCTCTCCAGCATAAGCACTACGACCAAGCGCGCGAATAAGCTCTGCTTCAATCACGGGCCGTTCGCGTGCCAGCTTGAGCAACTCATCCTGCATTCTGGATACCTGTGTCTGCGCCTTGAATGCATCGGCCTGAGTACCCATTCCCACCCGGTAATGATCCACAGCCAAGTGAGTAAGATCTTCCAGAATCAACTTGTTTTTCTCGACCAGCTTGGTCATTTCCAGAGTAAGCCCCAGGTCGAAATAAGCAACTTTGAGATCACGTACTACTCGATTTACTGTTTCTTGATAGCCGTAATCAATCGCTTCTGCGTCCTTGCTGGCAACTTCCTTGCGTAAACCACGTTTCCCCGGAAAGGGGAAACGCTGGGATAGGCCAATCATTTTCATGGTCATATCCTCGCGATTGAATGGCGAAGATGCCAAGGGCGCATTAATCACTCCCGCTTCCAGCACAGGATCATCCAGTGCCTCTGCCGGTAATATTCTCCGCTGAGCTGCTTCGCGTTCCCGCTGCGCAGCCTGTATTTCCGGATTGTTCTGTAAGACCTCGGTGATGAGGGTGGCCAGTGGCGTAACCTGCTTGCCATCGACTGTGGGCTTATCTTGCTGAAATATCGCTGGATGAGCATGGTTTGAAGCATCTGCCCGCACATTGAGCGGAATCACCATCCCTAAAACCCATACTGCGATAATTCCATTCCTGAGTATGGAAAAAACATTTCTAGCGCTGTCCGGCGATGAGGCAATCATTTTGCTCTCCCTCACGTATCAATGTATCACTGATATACGACCTCCCTGATAGCCACACCTATTTACTCCGCTGGATATGCGTAACTATATAGTCCCCATTCGACTGAATGAATGTAAAAGTCACACTGTCACCCACTTTGATTTCTTGCATGGGAGCACGCTCCTTGACCTTAAAATTCATCACCATAGCTGGCCATTTAAGTGATGCAATCGGCCCATGGGCAAGTTTTACGATGTTCTTATCCAAATCAATCGCTTTTACCGTTGCTGTTCCCTCATGAGACACGGCGGCAGCACCGGCAAGCTGCATGGTGATCAACCCAGCCAATACGGATAAAACACAAACATTGACAAAAACAACCATTACGTTTCGTTTCATGATTCTCACTCCTGAATAAATAAATCTTGGTATACAAATCGCTCTAGTAATCCAAGCAGGCAAATACATCCTGGCACACTGGCAGGATGTATTGCGCTTTCCTTCTAATGAGGAAAGCGAAACAAGTTTGGAAAACGATTAAAAATACTCGTTGAATCGAATGGAATTCACTCACGCTGAGGGGCGTGCAGAAATCCAGTCAATCAATACTGAAAGGAGGAGTGGGAATGAAAAGACGCAGGAAGAGTAGATATAAAGGCGGCCCGAGGCCGGGCACAAATGCGGTATAAGAAGTATGGGGCGAAAAGCTAAGGAATAAGCCCATCACAAACATTATCACCGGTAACCCGACGATAATGTCAAGCAACGCGATCTCACCTGTAAGCTTGGGTTTACTTATCGAATATTCACAATTAGCCAGACAGACTCGCTCACTAGGTGAAGCAGGCTCAGCACAAGTCCCCTCCATATGCTCCATGCTCTGCAGTGCTGGCAGATAGGGCATTACCAGACAGCCCTCCAGCATAATCTTTGCTTGCATCATCAAAAGGGAGATGAGCAATACTCCGCTCAACAGTCGTTTCGAATAGCGCAAGGAAAACAGGCGGGAGCAGGTGGAAAGAGTTAAGTGCTTCATGCCGAAAAACAAACTCTTAAAACTGGCAGCCGAATCTTGCTACTTTGTTGATCAAACATTACTTGATCTCTGCAGCCACTTTACGATGAGAATTAGCCATATCCATATTCTCTTTTACAGCTTGCTCATAAAAATTGATCAAGGCATGGCACATCGATTCCATATCTAGACCGCGTCTACCATAAAATTGTCTTTGTGCTTCATATTGTTCAAGCATTTTCTTATGCTCTTGCACTTTTGATTGCATCTCTCTAGCAACAGCTTCATAGTGCCTGGCTAGCGCTTCATGGTCAGCAGCGGTTTTAGCATTCTGGATAGCTTGTGTCATATCCATTGAATGGGGTTTCATTTGGGCACAGGAAATCAATAAAGCAAGAACGATTAAAATCACAGAAATTTTCCATATTCTCATGACATCGCTCCCAAATAAGTTGAAGTATTAAGCTAGCAATTAAGACTTCCTGATACGACTTACCACACTGGAGTTTACTATTAAATTGTCCCTGAAAAAAGGATTTTGCAAAGAATACTTCAGGAGAAATAACGGACTCCTCACCCAAGTTAAAAGAAAGGCAAGTGGATGAGGAATACTGTCTTGTATTAGTATCAGATAAAGATAAACTCAATCCCGCTCTGTTTTCAGAATATTTCCATTGAGATCCAATTCGAGTTCGAGTTCGAGTTCCTTTCCTTCTGTCTTGAGTTCAACTTCATAACCAGTAATCGTCCCATCAGGCTTCATTATCTTCTCAGCCTCCTTGATGGTCGCTTTTGGGTGTGCCTTGGAAATGGCTTGAACTACCGGTTCAGGTAGTGTCTTGACGTCGATGGTTTCTTCCTTCTGCAGCACCACACCTTCTGGGCTATACAGAATTTCGTGTTCTCTGCCGTCTTCTTTGTATTCCACCTCATAAGCATCTTTGCCTTCGAACACTCCCTTCTCGAATTCTACCTTTTTGGTATTTGGGTAAGCCTTTTCAAAGGCTTCGAGAACCGCTTTGGGTACTTGATGCTTGCTTAATTCTTTCTCACCGGCATTTGCCTGGCCGAATGCTGCTAAAAAAGTGGCCAGTGCCGCCACAATCCAAAGTTGCATTTTCATAAAACCTCCTTTGGCCGTAGCCGAATATGCACTCATTAAAACCTATCGATCTCTGTCTTTGCAGGCAGAGATCGAAAAGATCGCAACGAAAAAATTTTCGTTGCGATCTATCTCTACTCTTTAGTTGAATGATTGTCAATATCATTTTCGATGTATGAGAATTACCCAAAATAACGAGTTCGTCTGCATTTATCGCAGCAGTCGGTCATATTCAATCAGCAAAGCTGATTTGCAGCTAATTCCATTTCCAAATCAAACATGACGCGAAGGAGAGCCGCAGACAGTATAAATAATACGGCAGAGAAGCCGACAAAGTCGGGTTTGGTTTTAAAATGGAATAAAATAATAATTTGAATAAAAAAGTACATTACCCAATTGAAAAATATATTGTTACAGTGGTTTCCGGATGAAACTAAAACTCACGCGCATCAATGGTTCTTTCCGGCTGCATGTGTATATGCTGTGCTGATGGTGCCATTGGCCATGCTGGCAAGGCATGGTTACGGACCGGGAGCGCTGGCCGCACCAACCGGCCATGCTTTTGAAATGCTGTTCGGTTTCGCCTTGGCCTTGATCGCGGGTTATCTGCTGGGTCCTATGCCTGCACGACGATTAGCCTTATTCATAGTTACTTGGCTGCTGGCGCGGCTAATGGGATTGATCGATCCTGCCAATTGGCTGACTTTGGTGAGTAATGCTGCCTTTGTCACGCTGCTTGCCTGGCATTTACTTCCCCGTCTGCGGGTTGCGAAGAAATGGCGTAATCGTACGCTGGTACCTTTGCTCGGTCTGATTTGCGCCATTACAATTGCAATCACCTTGATGAACCAGCTTGACTATCGCTGGTTGCATCGCTTTTTGCTGGATGAAAGCGTGCAATTATTCGCCTTACTGATGCTTTTCATGGGAGGACGCATGCTGGCGCCAGCAGTAGCCGGTGAGTTTTATCGCCAAGGGATGGAACTTGAGGCAAGGGTTCAGCCGCACATCGAAGCAGGGTTAATTGTGACAGTTACAGCTGCTTTCGTGCTTGCTCCAATCGCGACTTCGGTATCAGGTGTTTTGCTGATCATGAGTGGAATTTTGGCAGCTATCCGGCTGTTTCGCTGGCAATTATGGCATTGTCTGGCACGGCCTGATCTGATTTGTCTTGGGCTAGGCTACGGCTGGTTGGCATTGGGGCTCATGCTGCTGGGCTGGGTAAAGCTGAGTGGAGGTGACTATTTTAGTACCGCAGTTCACGCAATCACCGTAGGTGCGTTAGGTACACTCGCCGCCAATGTCATGGTGCGCGTGACACTGCTGCATGTGAAGCAATACCCTTCGCGTATACCGCAGATCGTGATAATGACTACCATCATGAGCATCGCTGCACTCACGCGCATGGGCGCTGATTTCAGCGCCCATCGGGAAATATTATTAGCTATCGCCGCAGTAGCCTGGAGTACCAGTTTTTTGTTTGTTTTATTTGTTTTGCTGGATTGCCGGACGAATATACTGCAGCACAAATCTGTGAAGCAGCAGTCATTGGCAAAAGATAAGATCTAACACTTCCTTCGATTTATTACTTATCTGGCCAAAATTAAAAAAACAATAGATTGACAATCTGCTGTTCAAAAGCCTGCGGAAAATATTGCAACCCATCCAGAGTGGAATTGGTTGCAATATAACCCAGCCCGCAATGGGAGTAGCACCTGACCAGTTCGCTGGTACGCTGGTGTTCAGCCATATCGTAGCGTGATTTGTGCAGCTACCTCACGGATCGGGTTCCTCCGAAATATACCGGTGCTCTTGTGCAATTCACGCTGAATATGCAACAAATACAGGTGCCTGGATATGGTTACCTTAGGGGCTCTTGCGTGCGGTTACCTGAATTTCAATTCGCATGCGCGGATCGGATAAGCCAGCTGCAATCATCATGGCCGCCGGGCGAACCTTATCGAGATACTTGCGAAAAACTGGCCAGCACAATTCAAAATCAGCCGCATTGGGTAGTACATAAGTCACCCGTACGATGTCCTGCAAACCGGAGCCGGCCTGTCGTAGGGCTGATTCGATATTCTTGAAGCACTGCTCGGCCTGCTCAAGTAAATCATCCGAAATGGTCATGGTGGAGTAATCAAAGCCTGTCGTTCCTGAAACAAAAATCCAGTCCCCTTCCACAACTGCACGTGAATAGCCAATTTCTTCTTCAAAGATGGAACCTGAGCTAATCAACCGCCTTGTCATACTCATACTATCTCCCCTTAAAATATTGATAAAAATTTCATTCAATAATGATCAACCGGTCTAGCAAATAAAGTCAACTACGTAGATTAAAATGTGAATAGATAATCAATCAACTGCGCTCCACCAAAACCACCCAATGGCAGTAACAGCGCTTGCTCATAATGCGTCAGTACTCTGCTGTTTGATCGGAACAAACTTCACCCGCTCGACATCACTGGGGCGGGCACTTTCCAGATGAATATTCTTGATCAGCACACTTATTGCAAGCAAGATCACCATAATGATCGGTAGCGGATTGATCAAGACACTTTTGTTGCAATCGGGATCTGCGTCCATGTCATTGGTTCATTAGTAACTTCGCACACTCTCAAAGGTAGTGAAAACGAATGTAATGAGTTTCGCTAAAACGAAGTTTCGCCAAAAAATCGTAGCGAACACTCCAAGCGCAAGGCGGACGGAGCGCAGCGACGAGAAAATGAAGTTTCAGCGAAACTGCGTTTTAGCGTAGCTACACATATCAAATAGATAGGCGAGAAGCGAGTACCGCCCAATACAACGATTGGAGTGTGCAGTAGATTTAATCACAGCCTTTCAGTTAAAAATAATTCTTTTGCAGGCTTTGGTAGCCCAAATAAGTTGCCTTGAACTAGGGTTGCGCCACATTGCTTGAGCACCTCAGCCTGATAAGCATTTTCCACGCCTTCCCCTAAAGTTAACCCACCCAGCGCGGTAATCGCTCGAATCGTTTCCGACATCTCCTGTTCGACTCCGTCTTTACGACCAATGCGGCTGATTACAGTAATGCATAATTTAACAATTGCGGGGCGCAATTCCTCGACCGTCGTCATATCAAAAAAACCACAACCCGTATCGTCCAATGAAAGCTTAAGCCCGTTGTTCCTGAAATCTGCCATCACGCTATGCAGCTTTACCGCCGATTCAATTGGCAAATGTTCTGTCAGTTCGAAAACAATGCGTGACAACAAAGGCTTGATATGTGGGCTGGATAAGTATTGCTGAAACTCATCTGACATGAACAAGTCTGGTCCCAGATTGACTGATATCCATAAATGCTTAGGAATATCAGTCAACCAATTGATTGCTTGTTTGAGGCAGGCAAATTCCAGCGCTTGCGTCATACCAAACTGCCTGGCGGCAGTAAATAAGGCATCTGCCGTATAAAAAACTGAATCGGCTGGTCCTCGTGATAATGCTTCATAGCCGACGATTTTTTGATCAGCAAGTGAAAAGATGGGTTGAAAATAGCATTGCAGCTGATCCTGCTCAATCAATCGTTGCAGGATTTCCCTGGTTTGATTGCCATGCAAAAGCAGGCTCGCATCAGCAACAAGCTTAAGCGCATCATCGATGGCTTGGTTAATCGATTTCTCATCAAGCAATTCTGGGGCAGGTAGAATCAATAATCTAAAATTTTGCCGACTGCCAGTTGCTTGCCCGAAATTGGTGATCAGCAATTCATGCATCTTTGCTGTACCTACTTCCTGTAATAGCGGGATTTGCTCCGCCATGTCAAAAGACATTAAGGAAGCTTTAGGACTAAATACTCTGTACCAGCGTCCGAAATAAGATGAAGCGATCGAGCCGTAACATTGATATTTTTGTAACAGAACTTCGGATAAAAGTTGAATATCATATGTCATATCCACATAAGCAAACTTGACGATTGCCTCGCCAAAAATCTCACGAAAGCGCTCCGGTTGTGTCAGTTGAACAGCCAAAATAAAACGCTGATTGCCAGGTACTGTCATAAGCTCTCACCTCTTATTCTATTTCTAAATCAAACCCGACTTTATCGGTTTCTCTTTGCCTTATTATTTATACTGTTTACGGCTGACCTTCATGTCATATTTAATTTAGAAATAGAATGAGTTCAGGATAAAGCCTAAATATCAACAATTATTGCTTAATGTTATGCCATCCTTATCATACACGCACTTCTTCTGTATGCTGATTTTTCATCCCGGTCAGCCAAGAAAATTTGCCGCTCTTATTCGCACTATAGAATATGTTACCTGAGCATGGTATAAAAACATGAGTTTTGACCAGATATTCACCTCATAATTTCCAACAAGTTATTCATCAAACTCTAAACAATGTATCGCTTGATTCTGATTCAAATCGCTTCAATTCTGGTCGCTGCTGTTATCGGCATTGTTATCATGGGCGAGATTTTAACCAGCCCTGCATCCACCGCTGTTGGTGTCTTGATACCCGATTTTCCGGTGGAATCAGTACAGATTCCAGCTGGCCAGAACCACAAAGTCCATGGCTGGCTGGCACGGGGCATCAGGGATCACGGTGCAGTACTGCTTGTCCACTCCATCCGCAGCAATCGCCTGGAAATGCTTGGCAGAGCCAGATTTTTAAATGCGCAAGGATACAGCGTATTATTGATTGATCTGCAAGCTCATGGGGAAACACCGGGCGAACGAATTACTTTTGGTGTGCGTGAGTCGAAAGATGTCAAAGCTGCTGTTGACTATCTGCGGGACAATTTTCCTGGTGAACGCATTGCCGCCATCGGTGTCACCCTGGGCGCAGCCGCGATCACGCTAGCAAATCCCCCTCTAAAACTCAATGCCGTTGTGCTGGAATCTCTTCATCCGACATTTGAAGAAGCCGTTGAGAATCGACTAAAACTTCATCTCGGTGAATTCGGCATATGGCTTAAGCCTTTCTTATTATCCTACTTATCCTTGCTTTTGGATCTCTCAACTGATCAACTCAATCCCATTGATCGGATAAGTAATCTGAATACCCCTATCCTCTTGATTTCAGGTACGCACGACAGACATACGACACAATCCGAGACTGAGCGTTTATTTGATGCCGCTCTTCAGCCCAAAGAACTGTGGATCGTTCCCGGTGCAGGTCACTATAATATGCATACTTACAACAGCAGAAACTATGAGGAGCGCGTTTCCTCGTTTCTGTCCAAGTATCTACGGCAATAAAATATTTTCATCCTTTCTTTATTAATCAGAATCATACTAAGACAATAAGAGCAGTCATTCTCGATTATTCAAACCCTTATTTCACTATTTGACTACTTATTCAAAGGTTTTTTCTTAATAGGTATCAGCTACCAGTGATTAGTTCAAGTATTTTGAAACCTGCTATATATGTGCCAATAGCGGATCCGAATGAAGAAAGCAGAAATATCAGTAAAATACGTGTTACTTGATTGTGCCACCAGCCTTTTAGGCTAGTTGTATCACTTCTAAGACGACTAAAATCACCCACTGTGGGTTTACGTAAATAAGCCTCTGCTAAAGCTGTAAACATTCCGACCCCTGTTGTAGGATCAAGGGAGGTAATTGGTGCAGCTAGAAAAGCAGTTAAAATTGTGAGTGGATGGGCGAGTGCAATGGCAGCACCTAAAGCGGCCAGACCACCATTGATGAGTATCCAATCGATTATCATAGCCATACCAACCTCAGGGCTACGCATGAATCCTATTGTAAAGCCAGTCAGTACCAAGGTTACAATCACCCATGGTATAAATTTAAGCCAGTTTGTGGATTCTGGAATGGTGTCAAGCTGCTGAATAGTTATATCCGGATCGTTAATCCTACCGTCCATCATGATTTGCTCAATCCCTTTCAAGTGTCCAGCGCCTACCACTGCAAGGGTGTGTTGATAATTGTTTTCCCTGCATTCTTTCAAGAGGCGTGCCGACATATATTCATCCCGTTCACTAATCAAGGGTTTAAATAGGTGCTTTTCGTTTTCTGCAAACTGTGAAAAAGCGCTTTCCAACACATCGCCTTCTTTCAATCGCTCGATTTCTTCAGCACTCACTGCTTCCCGAGTGATAATGCTGGCCAGCAAACCACTATATAACTCCATACGTCTCCACCAGGGTACACTGTGATAGATGCGCTTAAGAGTGGTTCCAATCTCTCTATCAATCAGTAAAATCGGTAGTTTGGCTTCCATAGCGTCTTTAATAGCAGTTCGCATTTCTGCGCCAGGTTCGATATCTAATCGTTCAGCCATC
Source organism: Nitrosomonas sp. Nm33 (assembly GCF_900107265.1). Classification (GTDB taxonomy): domain Bacteria; phylum Pseudomonadota; class Gammaproteobacteria; order Burkholderiales; family Nitrosomonadaceae; genus Nitrosomonas. Next base: position 28,180 of record NZ_FNPJ01000021.1, read on the forward strand.
CGCTGCTGAAAAGCTCCCAGCGCTAGACTGGCAGCAACCATACTTGCTTGATCTTTTCGAATAACTTGGAAGAGATCCATTTTGCTTAACAGATCCGGATCAACGATAGCCTTATGACGGCTTGGGCATAATTCGACAGCAACCGCATCAAATTCACCCATGGCAATCAATTCTTTCACTTTGTCTGCGCTAGCTTGGGAAATATGTGCGGTACCGAGGATCGTAATTTTGTGACCGTCTACCTCAACAGTTTTGATTGGTTCTGTCTCGGTTTCGTTTTTTATTTTTACCGAGAGTGTTATCTGTTCTTGCATAATTCAGACATGAGTGGATTAGTTTTATCGATTAAGGCTTAAGGTAAGGTTATTTTAACTAGTGGAAATATTGCCAATTCAATTTTGATATCTAAAGATATAAGCCTTTATGTATTCAGAATGATCAGTAATAAATAGGCAGTATAGTCGAATATAATAAATAGAGAGCAGCCGATATTAAGTGAAAAAAGAATTTTATGATTCTTTTCATTTGATGTTGCCGCATACAAAAAGAATTAAGGTTGTGAAACTTCAACACTTTTTATTCGTGAAGATCTGCATGAAAATATCATGCCGATCATCAGAATTCAAATTTACGACATTGCTACCAATTACAAATCCTAAACTTTTGGTGGTAATTTATCGCTTAAGCTAAATATTTTTTTTGACTGCTTATCAATGTGTTTGATAGCATGCTGGATTTTCCAGTCCATCCTTCTTAAAAAAGAAAATTATTTTTTCCTGCGCTCATGTTTCTTATTGACTTTATTCTCCATATTGACAAGTATCTGCATGCACTCGCATCAGAATATGGGCTATGGATCTATGGAATTCTCTTCTTGATTATATTTTGTGAGACCGGACTTGTTGTGTTTCCTCTCTTGCCGGGTGATTCCCTATTATTCGCAGCGGGTTCTCTCGCATCGTTACAAAATTCACAACTCAATCCGCATCTTTTACTTGTTGGATTGTGCATCGCAGGTATTCTGGGGGATACTGTGAATTACTGGATAGGTAAAAAAATCGGATCAAAAGTTTTTGCCTCGCAAGAATCTCGCTTCTTTAAACGAGAGTATTTAGACAAGACTCACGCTTTCTACCTCAAACACGGAAGTAAAACAATTATCATCGCACGCTTCATTCCCATTATTCGCACATTCGCTCCATTCGTGGCTGGTATTGGAACTATGCCCTATCGTACTTTCATTGTGTATAACATAATTGGCGCTGTACTGTGGGTAGGGTTATTTATTTATGCCGGATATTATTTTGGACAACTCCCATTTGTTCAGAAGAACTTCAAGTTTATTATTTTCGCAATTATCATTCTATCGATAACGCCACCCATAATTGAATATCTCAAACACCGCCATAAAAAACAATAAAGTAGATTGAAATAAATTAGGATTCTGTTTTCTGAATTATCAAGAACCGATTTTCAATCTCACATAGCTCAGAAGATCAAGTTGGTTGATTTACATAATCATTTAGCTGAAAAATTTAACGTAACCGGGATTCATGACTTTGCATACTGAGCAGGAATCCGCAGCAATGTAGGTAAGATGATGAGAGTACAAAGCAAAGTAAAGGTTAGCCCAACGGTAAGTAATGCACCCATGCTGGCGGTACCTTTGTGCGATGAGAACATGAGACTTGCAAAATCGACCAAAGCAGTTAAAGCACTATAAAAAATAGCGCGCGCGGTACTGGTGTGAATCAGAATTTCACTTTCCTGCTTCTTATCCAAGCTCCGGTGCACCATATGCAGACTACTATCGATACCAAGGCCAAGTAATAGCGGTAAGGCAATAATGTTGGCAAAGTTAAACGGTATATTCAACAAGACAGTGAAGACACCAGTAAATATGCTAGACAGCAAAAGAGGAATCAGCACTAGTAAAGTATATTTTATGCTGCGCAATAATATCAAAAGCGCTACTGTGACCCCTACCAGCGCCAGGGAAAAAGCCTGAACAAATGCTTCTACTACTGCTTCGCCTGCCTCAAGACTTACCACCGGCATTCCGGTAGCATTCGGTGCTATTTGCTGTACTGATCTTACGAAGCGAGTTAATGTTTCATTATCGCCGATATCTTCTGATGGATAAACAGCGATTCGATATTCTCCTGTATGGCTTAGCCAGCGTCTAGTGAGTGATTCGGGTAGCTCTTGCTCACTAAAGGGTGTAGCTTCAATCGAAGTGCGTAATCGCTGAATCGAAACAGGCAATGTGGAAAGCAGATCTTCTTCTATTGAATGCAGTAATTTTTCCTTATCACTGAGATCCATCATGTCTAGCCGGATAAACAGCTCTGCAAGAGATGCCTTGAGAGTAGGCGCAGAGTCAGATAAGGAGGATCCGGGGTGTTCCTTAATATAGCGGTCTAACGCCGCATTTAACTTATTCAATGCTTCCAACTGCTGTACTACCATTTGCTTATCTGTCGAAGGCTCTGGCAATGATAATATGAGTGGGCCTATTATAAGCGCCATTTCCTCAATGGCTGAGAGTTTCTCTTCCTGCTCCGTTGGTACAAAATCAAGAAATGTAACTATCTTGCCTACTTCAGGAAGCTCAGCCAAGCGTTCTTTTAATTGTCGCGCTTCTTCACGATCCTTGGTCAACACGACTGCGTGCCAAGGTGAATGTTCAGGCAATGCTAGTAACTTCCGAAAAGTCTGCACCGCTTTTCCTTCCGGGTCTTGCATGTTAAGCAGATTGTAGTCAAACCTTATCTGGGGCAATAGTGCTATAGCAATAAGTAACAACACTAAAGTAGCGGCATACGTCAATTTGCGCCACTTCAACGAGAACTCAAGTACTTTGCCCAGAGACCCTTTTATGCCCGCTTCAGGGGTAGGTCGTTTTGACAAATATCGTAACAGAGCGGGACCTATGATAAAGGTAACCAATAAGCTGATCAGCATACCTGTGCCAGAGATTATCCCCAACTCTGCCACCCCACTGTAACTGGTCGGGATAAATGCATAGAAACCAATAGCGTTGGCAATAGTACATGCAGCCAGCGCACTCCCGGCTTCGCCGCCCGCCTTATACATGGCTTCTGTTGAGATCAGACCATTCTCTAACATTTCGCGATATCGTAGCAAAAAATGAATAGCGAAATCTGCGCCAAGACCTATGTATAGCACTGCAAAAGCGATAGAGATAACATTCAGTTGACCAATGGCAACGGTAGCAAAGGCTGCAGTGAGCAACAGTCCTAGCGTTAAGCAAAGCACTACGGCAAGTGCCATACCAATCGTGCGCATTGCGAAATAGAGTACTATTCCCACCAGCACAAATGTGATTATTCCAGCATATTCCATGCCACTGAGCGAACTCTTGAGTTCATCATCAGCTAACGCCATATCGCCAGTAACACGAAGCTGAATTGGACCATCTTCTGTTAAGCCAATATCTATCGCCGCAGCATGAACTGCAGATATAGCCTGTTCACTTGGAAAAAGTTGTGAATAATCTGGTCTTGGTTTTACTAAAATCATCTCTTGGTAGCTATTTTTCTGCGGTTCACCGCGAAAAAGTGTCTGCCATGATAGCTGCTGTGGCTTACCTGCAAGCCGCGCATCCAGAGTATTGCTCATACTTTTTAACACCGGCTCCAGCTCCAAGTTACGCCCTTTTCTTAATTCTTCTATTGCGCCGGTAAGCACTGAGGTAAAAGTATAGAGTGATGGATTATCAGCAATGCGCGCAATTAATGGTTGTGCCTCTGCCAAGCGATCAGTAATGCGTTCGAGTTCTGAAATACTCTCGTAAAGTAAGCCATTGCGCTCAAAAAAAACATCAACATTTGGAGCATAAACATCAATAAAATTCCTGGTGTCTTTTTTTAAGTGCGCTGCAAGCTGATTAGCAGCAGAATAAGCCTGCTCCGGTGTAGGAGCATCCAGCACGAGCAGCAGAATATCCATCTCCTGAGGGAATGTTTTATTGTAGTGGATACTATTAACACGAAACGGCAGATCCTTAGAGAGCATATCTGTAGTATCGGTATTCATACCAAGATTGCGCGAGATGTATACAGTGCTGGCTACAGCTATCAGGAATGCTGCAAACAGAACCCAAGGAGCATAGTGGTAGGAGAAGCTGGCGCATCGGGCAAAGGCTCTGTAGGTATAACTGTGTGAAGCTTCCATTATTTAAATTTTCCTTCTGGCAACAATCTGAGAAAATCAGCTTTAATCTGCCAGTGTGCCAGTGTTAATTCCATAATTGATAGGATTTAAGCAGGCTGTTGACAGTCTAGTGTATAAAAAAGCTGAGAGTATTTCATAATAGGTGGCGTTATTCAAACCCTTAAGAGGCTCAACTGTAATAAGTTAAGTAAGTACAGTCGACTAATTCGATACCATTTAGCTAGATAAGTAGCTTTCCAATGGCGTGTTCAATAAAACCATCAAATGCACCTGGCGCTCCGGTAAGGCTAATTGAGTGCGTTTATAGATGTTCAGTCATAGTATTTATTGGAATACTCTAATTAGCGTTAGAAATTTTTCATATAAGCTTATTACTTAATATTATTTCTCATTTTTCGCGAGCAAGACTATAGTGCCAAACATTTTAAGATTATTAAGTTAAGCTTATGAAAATCCGCAATCTGGACCTGACACTCAATCCGGTAAATGAAGAACACCAACAATTGGGGCTACCACCTGTTGAAGACACTGTATCTCACTTAGAGGCACACCCTTTTTTACGCGCTTCCGTCTGGTTTGCTGTCATTATTTTAGTTTCGCTTATTTTATTTCTGATTGGTCGCTTCTTCCTTGCACAGAATTGGGATGATAGTTGGCAGATCATTAACGGTACGCTGGATAGCAGAATTTTCTGGATCGCTGTTGCTGTTGGTTTTCTCGCACAAGTGGTCGATGGTGCATTGGGTATGGCCTATGGCATTACAGCAACTACTTTTTTATTGGCATCAGGCGCAAGTCCTGCTGCAGCTAGCGCTAGTGTCCATATTGCCGAGATTTTCACAACCGGTGTTTCAGGTATTGCTCATGCCAAATTTGGCAACGTGAACAAACAACTATTCACGCGCTTACTGGCACCAGGCATACTGGGTGGTATATTAGGTGCAGTATTAGTTACACATATAGATAGTACATTATTTAAACCTTTCATTTCAGCTTACCTGCTTCTGCTAGGAGTTTACATCCTGAGTAAAGCCTTTCGTCAGTTAAGTATTCGAAAAGAAGCCCCAAAACATGTAGGTAAGCTGGCACTTTTTGGTAGTTTCATGGATGCTGCAGGTGGCGGAGGTTGGGGGCCTATTGTAACAACAACCTTGGTAGGCACGGGTAATGATCCACGCACAACAATTGGTTCAGTCAATTTTGCAGAATTTTTCTTGACACTAACTAGTGCAGCCGTTTTTGCATTACTGATGGAGACTAACACTTGGCCACTTATTATAGGCCTAGTATTCGGAGGTTTATTTGCAGCGCCCTTTGCAGCAATCTTATGCAAGAAATTTCATGCACGCACATTACTCATACTGGTAGGAATTCTGATTACTATTATTAGTTGCTACAATCTTTATAAAGCCTTTATTTCTCTATAAAAGGAAGCCTTCGGCAAGAGCAACACATAATAGAGTAGACTCATCACAACAAAAGCTGTGTCATGAATTATTTGTTACGGCTCTTGTTACTGGGATTTTAGCGTTACACTGACAATTCTCAAGCAGATTACGGCCTGCAATTTTTGCAGAATAATGAAAATCATCGCTGTCTTTCTTGAATTGCATTCTCGAATCCAGCTTAATCGGCAAAAAATCTTGGCTATCTCGGTTTTTGCCCATATAGACACCGCTACTATAACATTCATACTTACAATAGTAGACACTATGAGGAACACGTTTCCTCGTTTTTGTCCAAGTATCCATGGCAGTAAAATAATTGTTTTTACCAGTCAGCATTATCCTACCAAACTAAAGGAGTAATTATGGCCGATTATCAGCATATTCTGTTAGCAGTCGATTTCTCCGATCAGGATACGTATGTTGCCCGCAAAGCTGAACGTTTAGCGACCTTCTTCAACGCAAAATTGAGCATTATTCACGTACTGGATAATATTCCAATGCCAGATACCGCCTATGGCACAGTGATTCCACTTTATTCGGATTCATCCTACGAACTGCTTGAAATAGAAAAAAACAAATTAATCCAGACGACCAATAGATTAACTATTGATCCCGCCAATCGATGGTTAATCTGGGGTAAACCAGAAGTAGAAATTATTCGAATCGCGAATGAAGAGGGTGTTGATTTGATTGTAGTAGGTTCACATGGACGGCACGGCCTTGCATTACTTCTAGGATCTACTGCCAGTGGTGTGCTGCACCATGCGCAATGTGATGTTCTGGCTGTTCGCTTACAGGATGAGTGGGCTGGCTCGGTAATGTTTGCATCTGCCTAGCAGACTGTTGAAAAACTATCTACGTTGCCGCTGCGGTGTTAAAAACAGGTTTAAAATGCTCATTTATCAGGTATAAACTCCGCTTTTTTTGCCTGTTTTTGCTTATCATCGACTGGCCTCAAATACGTTTTTCAACAACTTGCTAGAAGCATCCTCTCTTCCAGGTAGATTCATATGATTACCATATTTTCCACCAAGCCTCTTTTCCTAGCGAACTAGAATCCGAAAAGAATTCGCTTTCAGGAAAATTTTTTCTCATGACACGTTCTGCGTCATCTCGTAAATCGTTCATTCCCATTTCATCATAGGCCTTGGCCATGATGTACAGAGCTTCTTCTGTAGCAGGTGTTTGTGGATATTCTTCCAGAACATATTGCGCGCGCCTGGCTGCAGCAACATACGCTTTACGTTTCATATAATAGCGCGCAACATATATTTCACTTTTAGCAACTACGTTAACCAAATGTGCCATACGCTTAAGCGCATCAGGGGTGTACTTGCTCTTCGGAAAGCGGATAACCAGTTCTTTGAAATTTTCAAACGATTCACGTGATGCCTTCGAATCACGCTCACTCATATCCTGATTAATAATTCTGGATGAGATATAACCGATGATTCCCAAGTCATCATGAAAATTAGCTAACCCCTTGATATAATATGCATAGTCAACATTGGGGTGATGGGGGTAAAGCTGAATGAAACGATCTGCTGCCGCAATTGCTGAAGCTTGCTGTTGATCTTTATAATAGGCATACGCAATCTCAAGTTGCGCTTGTTGCGCATACCGTCCATAAGGATAGCGCGCCTCCAGCGCTTCGAATAATTTGACCGCTTTCTCATAATTACCATTATTTAGTTCATTCTTAGCTTCAGAGTAAAATTTATTAGGTGACCAGTGGCTATTGTCCGCTGACTTTTCCTTCAATAAACCACATGCTGACAACCCAAAAACCAAAACTAAAATTAAACGATACCACATGAAATTTCCTGTAAAAACTAACAAAGCTATTCAAGATTATAACGTAAAGCCACCTTTATTCGCATGACTGACCAAACTGAATCGATTATTGAATTAGTTGTGCCCCAAAGTTATATCGGGCTTCGACTAGACCTCGTGTTAGCACAATTACTACCCCACTGGTCACGCAGCCGTTTGCAGTCATGGATACTTGAGAAACGTGTGAACGTAGATGGCAAGATTGCTACCCCCAAACAAAAAATTTGGGGAAACGAAAAAATTAGTATTAGACCTCATATTGTTGGGGCCAACGAGACGCATGCTGCAGAAGCAATTTCGCTTGAGATCATTTATGAAGATAATCACTTACTTGTGATCAATAAACCAGCAGGAATGGTCGTCCATCCTGGCAATGGGAATTGGCAGGGAACACTATTAAATGCACTCCTTCATCATTCCAAGCAGCTTAACAATATACCAAGAGCGGGTATTGTCCATCGGCTAGACAAAGATACCACTGGTTTGCTCGTTGTTGCAAAAACAATAGAAGCACAAACCAGCCTGGTGCGGCAACTACAAGAGCATAGCGTCAAGCGGGATTATTTAGCAATTGCATTAGGTGAGGTCAAACAGAACGGTTATATCGACGCTCCCATAGGTCGACATCCTGTTCAACGCACCAAAATGGCTGTGACTATCCATGGCAAGCCAGCACGTACTTACTATCAAATATTAGAATCATTCGACGGTTGTACTTTGCTTCGTTGCAGCCTGGAAACTGGGCGGACTCATCAGATCCGCGTACACATGCACAATATGGGCCATCCGCTCGTGGGCGATCCGGTCTACACTGGCAAAACCAGGAAACTACCTCCAGAGATAGCACGATTGATCATGCGATTCCCGAGACAAGCTTTGCATGCACAACAGCTAGCCTTCGTTCATCCGCTGCATGGTGAAACAATGATATGGAATTCTGAACTACCGGAAGATATGAGTGTACTGCTGCAGGGGCTACGGCAATATGGTACGTTGCCAAGTCTGGCATCATTTTAATCTCTTAATAGAGAATCTATTAAGCTAGAGTATGCAAAAACTAAGAGACAATATAAGAAATGCACCCGCAGGTACATTTCTTGAATATATTTAAATAGTTTAACAATTCACTATCTCCTAGAAAATTGTTGTTTTAAAAAGGCAGTATTGCATCGAGTGACATCAGAACTTGATCGTTATTACCGCCAAATGGCCTAAAGGATGATCCATGAAGCGGATCTGCTATATCGTAGCGAAAGTTCGGTCGAATATTCAGCTGCCGCAGGCTATCAGTAAAATTAAACATTTTTCCTGGTTTCCAATTCAAACCCAGTGTTACAGCATAATAGTCTGAAGGAGAACTGGTAGCAAGTTGGGTTGAGCCACCTAAGGCAAAGCTCTCTCCTAAGTGGTTAGTTGCAAGGGAGACCCGAGCTGGCGAAAATACACGGAACCCATCCCTATCGCGAAACCATTCCCCCCGCACACCCACCGACAAATCTGATGTCACATCATAATAAAGGTGCATATTGATTCCATACCACTCGGCATTCTTGGTTACATTAGTAAAATGGAGATTATTAAGCAATACGTTATCAGCAAAACCATGATCATGTTGCAAAACAAAATGGGTTTTTGAAGTAATCATATGTTTCAGAACGATACTGAACATCCCCCAGAAGCTACTGTTCCGGGTGGAAGTTGTACTACCTGTGCCACTGATATCGAGAGAGGTATCACCATCATCGCTCATCCAGCTTAATCCACCTATCCCACCCCAGTTAGCCAATTGTTTATCAAAATTACCGTCCCAGCCACCTGTCGCGCTCCCTGTAATTGCTCCCGCCTTTACGGACCAATTATCGGTAATAGCATATTCACCCAATAAGCCAGTATGGGTAAAAGGTTCACCAAATTGCATAGTGTAAGCATGGGTATAGAAGAAATTATTAGGTGCCGGAACCGATTCATAACCAATCGGTGTGTAAAAGTGCCCAATCTTTATATTCACGCCTCTGCTGTCAGTAATGGGGGCGTACACCTCAGCAAAAGCTTGTGGAAAAGCAATACCATAGGTACGACTGGAGTTACAGCAAATATCAAGATCCCAATTGCCTCTGTCCTCGAGAGGTCTACCATTATTTACATCAAATGCCGGATTTCCAAAGGCTTGTGCAAAAATAGCATCGGTACCGAACATGAAGTCGGCTCGGAAGCCTATATCCCATGAACTTCCCTCTGTTACTACAGGCCGTTCCATGAACAAATTAAGTTGGTTGAGTTGAAATCGGTTGGCCTGATCTGCAAAAGTAACCGGACCATTAAATCCATCAGTCTGAAACGTATTATAGGTTGCACCACCATGAATCCAGCCACCAACTTTAAGCCCGTATTGATCAAGATTAAGTCCGTATTTATCAAGAAAATTCATGGTGGTGTTTGCATGAACGGCAGCAGAGCTCATGCCAAATAATAACAATCCCACGATTACAGCAAAGACCCCCTGCTTTCTGCATTTAGAATTAATTCTCATTCTCCCCCCTCTTTCCTCGGACTTATAAATTAAAAATATAAAAATGAAAAGTTAATACCCTTATTTAATACAAGGATTTGACTTTACACATAACATAAGACTGGGTCAATGTAAAACCTCTCTAGCATTAAGTAAAGTGATTTGAACTATCGACACCAGAAATCAGCCACAAGGGATGGTGCAATAGTTAACATGATGAGGGCAAAATTGGAACTTTAATACTTATGCAGATTGGGAAGCTTTGGGATAATTTGGGATAAATTAGCAAGCAAAGGAGAAACGTAGAGAAAGGAAATTGTTCAAGGATGCTATTTTAGAACGCGGAACCATTTGATTCTTAAGAAAGAAAGTTGGTGTAATGCTTTCTTTCTAAAAAATTATCACTATATGATAGATTTTCTACTTTATATAATGAATAGTTAGATTTTATTAATTTAAAATAAAAAAATGCCGCACATTATCCTTCATGATATAAAACGTGCGGCGATTATTACTGATAATAACCTATCGCTTATTTATATTAAGCAATCCCTTCAAGAATATTTAATAATGAAAGAATAGATAGAATAATATAATATGCTGTTGGTAATTTCATAAATTTTCTCCTTTATAATTTTATTACATTTGAGAAACCATACTGGTAATATGGTTCTCTTAAGGATGTATAGTAGCGATAACATATTCAAAGAATAAGCATAATAAAATGAGTCACATTGGCGCTTATTAGGATACAATCAACTCATATATGAAAATTTAATTTACTTATACTCTCAATTTTTTTGATTAATAAATAGAAATATTGGCTTTATATAGCAGAGTATTGGCTTTATTTTTTCAGAGAGTTTATAAATAAGCCGATAAATACTCAGTCCCCAGAATGTGAGATGACGGTCAAATATTCTGACTTTCCACCTTGGTTACTGCTAGCTCGACCTGAGCTAGCATACTTCATCTTGCAATCACTAATTCTTCCCATTTTGTCGTATAAGCAGGACTTCTATTTTCCTGTTTCATTTTCCATGGCTGCCGGAGTCTTTCCGAAGCAAGTTTCACTGACTGTCTACCCATAGCACGATTGATCATGTCAAGTGTAGCCACTAATTGATTAGATTTATCATCTAAATTACCTGAAGAAAAAAGCTTTCCTTGGCAGCGCTCTGCTGGCACCAGTTCCAACAGCGTCACACCTGCTTTTTGGTAGGAATACCCCGGCCTGTAAATACGCTTCAATCCCCACAAAGCAGCTCTGACGAGCGCTATGGTATTATCAGTTGGTGAAGGGAGTTATGATCATTTCTGGTGTATGACAGGAGAAGGAAGCGGTGTAACCTGTTGGTAAAGATCTTGGCAGATCAACCACCACTAGAAGGGACACACCGCTATGATAGATAGTAATCATTTTAACCTGAACAAACCAGATCAAAATGATCTGCTACAGGAAGTTCTCCGCGAAGGCGCCCGCAAAATGTTGGCTGCAGCCATTGAAGCGGAAGTAGCTGCCTTTATTGAGCAATATAGCACTTTAAAAACTGATGAGGGAAAACCGGCAGTAGTCAGAAATGGTTATCTGCCAGAACGTCCGATTCAGACGGGGCTGGGAGCTATCGAGGTCAAAGTACCAAAGATTCGGGATCGCTCTGAATCTGGCATCAAGTTTAACAGCAGCCTGGTGCCACCCTACTTGAAGCGCACCAGGAATATTGAAGAATTTTTACCCTGGCTTTATTTGAGAGGCATTTCAACGGGGGATTTTTCAGAGACACTGAAGCATCTGTTGGGGCCTGGGGCACCTGGATTATCGGCGGCTACGATTAGCCGTTTAAAGCAAGGCTGGGAGCTGGATTATTATAATTGGAGTCGACGCAACCTGAGTAACAAACGCTATGTCTATGTCTGGGTTGATGGTGTTTACAGCAATGCGCGCATGGACGATCGCTTATGCCTGCTGGTGATGATTGGTTCTGACGAAACAGGACGTAAAGAGTTATTGGCATTATCTGATGGCTATCGTGAATCGGCGGCAAGCCGGGAGGAAGTGTTAATCGATTTGAAGCAACGGGGTCTTAAGAATGCACCTGAATTGGCTGTGGGTGATGGTGCGCCGGGATTCTGGAAAGTGGTAACCAAACTCTAGCCAGAAACAGACCAGCAACGCTGCTGGGTACATAAAACTGCTAATGTATTGGAAAAACTACCCAAAGCCATGCAACCCAAGGTCAAAAAAGCCTTGCATGATATTTGGCAAGCCAGTACCCGGGAAGAAGCTTATCAGGCATTTGATCATTGTATTGAACGATTCAGCCCGAAATATCCAAAAGCAATGGAGTGCCTGGCTAAAGACAAAGCTTCCATGCTGGCTTTCTATGATTATCCTGCCGAAAACTGGCAGCATATTAGAACAACCAATCCAGTTGAATCCGTCTTTGCTACTGTCAGATTGAGAACAGACAAAACCAGGAATTGTGGTAGCAGGACAACCACGTTGGCCATGGCGTTCAAACTCATGGAAACAGCACAGAAAAAATGGTTTCGATTACGAGGTTATAAGCTGTTAGCTGATGTCATCACCGGCGTCAAATTTGTTAACGGTATTAAACAATCAGGAGATCAAAAACAGGCAGCCGCTTAACTCTCTATACACCAGATTTGACTGTAGCTCTGGTGAAGGTAACGGAGTAGTCAGACTGTTGCTGTAATATGCTTTTTTCTTGTTGAACGGGCTGGTTCGAATATATACATATACCAAACTCGCATACGAGTGCTGCTGGCGCAATTTTTCCGCTGCTCGACTTATATATAGCGTGACAGCTTCTTGCAAGCTTTCCAGATCCATTACCAGCCTACCAAATGATCGGGATGACATGATCTGTTTCTTAGTTAGTCGCCCCTGAAATACTATAGAAGCTAGCATAAATATTGGCATTGAGGGATACTGAAAAGGTATGGAATTTGCCAGAATTAATACTATTGACCCCTAATTTCTGGTGAATTGATGAAGCCAAAGAAGCAAGAACCCACCCCCTGTGATGATCTTTTTCGCATGAGACTGGAGCAGATGTTGGACCAGCGCCACGAGCTGTATCGCCTGGCAGGGAAGATTGACTGGTCTGTAGTAGAAGAGCGATTTGACCGACTGTATTCAGATGAAGGCCGCCCAGCTATTCCGATCCGCTTGATGGTAGGGCTGCACTACCTGAAGCACACTTTCAACGAATCGGATGAAACGGTGGTGGAACGCTGGGTGGAGAACCCCTATTGGCAATACTTCTGTGGAGAAGAATACTTTCGCCACGAATTGCCAATCGATCCCAGCCAGATGACGAGATTTCGTGACCGCATAGGCGAAGCAGGCTGTGAATTCATGTTAAGTCTAACGGTGGTAGCAGGAATTGCCACGCAGACCGTATCAAAGACATCGCTCACAGCAGTAAACGTGGATAGCACGGTGCAGGAAAAAGCGATCAATTACCCGACAGATGCCCGGCTGTATCATAAGGCTGGAAGTGCACTGG
>NZ_FNPJ01000168.1 GCF_900107265.1 Nitrosomonas sp. Nm33
AACCGTCATCACCCACTGCCCTTACCAGATCGATTACGCTTATTCTGATAATGGCAAAGAATATAAAGGCACTGACAGTCATGCTTTTGTTAAAACCTGCAAAACGCACGGCATCGGCCAGAAATTCACTCAAATCAATCGACCTCAAACCAACGGTAAAGCTGAACGTGTTATCCGCACCCTCATGCAGATGTGGCATGACAAGACCAACTTTAAAGACTGCACCGACCGGCAAACTCAACTCGACCGCTTTATTAACTTTTATAACACTGTCAAACCACATAAAAGTTTGAGTAACTCAACTCCTTATGAAATACTCCAACATTATTTCAATCAACCTCTCTGTAAACAACCCTGAGATTTCTTACACCTTAGTAATGTCTGCTTATCTCTTGATTTAATTGATAAGGCTATGACTACTTGTAAGAAAGCAGAAGAGCTTTCCCAGAGTAAGAAAGCTTGGGTAATCCATAATATTGGCAATATGTTAAATTATAGAGGATTGTATACAGAAGCAATCGCAACACTTCAAAAAGGATTGACTATTGAAACAACAGATCAATATGCTCATGATAGATTGGCTAAAGCCATAAAAGGCAAAGAAGAAGAGGAGGAGAAGTTTCATAAATTTTGCAAAGAAGGACGCAATTTAATTAGAAATCCAAAAAAAGAAGGTGAGCTAACAATAAATTTGTTTGATTAAGGTTGCTATTCTTTAATTACTAAAATTCTGAACTGGAATCCATTTTCTATAGGTTTTTCTGATCTGCCTCCAATCTTTATGACCCATTTGTTGGGTTACCCACAAGGAGTGTTCACCTCTTGAAAGGAGTGTTGATGCAAAAGTATGGCGGGTTTGGTAGAGGTTGCGGTAGGGGATATTGGCGTGTTTGAGTGCGGCTATCCAGACTCTTTTTTCGGATGGCTTGATCGTTTTTCCAGGGTGAATTGGTGCGTGAGTCATGGAATACGACGTCGTTTAACGTGAGTTCGACATAAGAATCACAACCCTACAAGTGGAAGAGCTTGAGTGAATCTGATATTAAGTGAAGGTTTCTTCTCGCGGAACGTGTAAGC
>NZ_FNPJ01000097.1 GCF_900107265.1 Nitrosomonas sp. Nm33
TTCTGCGCCACGCCCAAACGTTTTGCTCGCTCGTACTGACAGGCATCGGGATAATCGAGAATATCCTGCCGCAATACATCAAGATCAATCTTGCGTTTGCGAAACCCTTGAGGTTTGCGATCAGCATGCTTGATCCAGCGAACAACGCTTGCTATACCCACATCAAACCGCGCTGCCACCTCGGCTATCGTAAGTCCTTCTTTCTCTCGAACAGATAAGACTTTACGGCGAAAATCCAATGAATATGCCATCCTTGCATTATAATCAAAATTATCTGGTTATGCTATACTTATCGCCATTTTAGTTATTTATTTGACTAGCGGGTAAGTTGTGCAGGAGTCTTTCCAAAGGCAACACTACAGCCTACGCTGCTGTAATTCTTCTATAATAGAAATGGAATAATGAGTGGTTGCTTTGTGAAGCGATGGGTTGCGTCACAATGTTAATCCATTCTCCACGGATTAGACGCCCTTACTACCTTACTCCAATCGAACATCCGCTGCGCTGCTTCATCGCGCGAAATCATCGGCTCGAAGACGCGATCGATCTGCTAATGTTCGGCGATCTCTTTGGTGCTATTCCACACACCCGCAGTCAATCCCGCGAGATACGCAGCACCGAGTGCGGTGGTTTCGATAATATGTGGACGCACGACAGGTATGCCGAGTAAATCGGCTTGATGCTGCATCAGTAAATTATTCGCAGCCGCACCGCCATCAACGCGCAATTCTTTGATCGGTGTGGCGGCATCCTTTTGCATCGCGAGTAATAATTCGGCAGATTGATAACCAATGGCTTCGAGTGCAGCGCGCGATATGCGCGCGCGTGGGTCCCAATGCGGCGAACCAAAGCCAGTGAGTGCGGGTACGAAATACACACCACCACTATCGGGCACCGACGTTGCGAGTGCTTCGATTTCCGCCGAACTTTTGATAACGCCGAGACCATCGCGCAACCATTGTACGACAGCACCACAAATAAATACACTGCCTTCGAGCGCAAATACTGGCTGCGTATCGAGTTGCGCCGCACTTGTCGTGAGCAAACCATGCTGCGATTCGCAAGCGCGCTCACCCGTTTGCATAAGCATGAAGCAACCCGTGCTGTAGGTATTTTTCACCATGCCAGGCGCATGACACGCCTGCCCAAACAATGCAGCTTGTTGATCGCCGCGATGCCGCCGATCAAAATCAGGGCACCAAATAAATCGGGTGCGGTGTAACCGTAATCCGCACTCGAAGCAAAAATCTGTGGCAATACCTGCGCGGGAACATCAAGCATATCGAGCAATTCATCGTCCCAGCGATTACGATGAATATCGAACAGCAGTGTGCGCGATGCATTTGTCACATCAGTTGCGTGCATTTTACCGCGCGTCAAATTCTACAGCAGCCACGTATCGACCGTACCGAAAGCAAGCTCGCCATTTTCAGCGCGCTTGCATGCATCCTGATAATGGTCGAGCAGCCATGTGAGCTTGGTTCCCGAAAAGTACGGATCGAGCAACAAACCCGTACGCCCGCGAAATAATTGCTCATGCCGTGATTTTAATTGCGTACAGAGATCCGCCGTGCGATGATCCTGCTAGACGATGGCATTGCCGATCGGCTCGCCAGTGTGCCGATCCCACAACAATGTAGTCTCACGCTGATTTGTGATGCCAATTGCCGCGACATCGCGCGCAGTGATATTCGCTTTGACGAGCGCCTGCCGTGCCACTGCGAGCTGGCTCTGCCAAATATCATGCAGATCGTGCTCGACCCAGCCCGGCTGCGGATATAGTCGCCGATATTCCTGCTGCGCGATACCATGAATACGCGCATCACTATCGAACACGATCGCGCGCGAACTCGTAGTACCCTGATCCATGGCCAGTACATAGCGCATAGCGTGACTCTCTTTTTATATGAACTTTTGTTTATTTAAGTACGAATTTGTCGATCATCAGTTGCGGCTTAGTCGCGCGCTCATCGTTGGGCAAAATACAACTAAGCTCGCCAAGTTCACCGATTTTTTTCCACTTGCGTGGCACTCATTACAAACTGACGGCAAAAATAGTCAGGCTGCCATCGATATCGATTTTCAGATGCAGAAAGTTTTTCCAATTCTGAATTTTGAGCGATGAAAACGCTTCGTTCGCATGATGCTTGAAACCATTAAGCGAAATCAACAAATACAGGCCCATGATATCAGCCACCGAAAAATACCGATACACCAGCAATTAACATTTGCAGCGTAGAACAAATGCGTGCCCCAGACATTCTATTGTGAATTTGCTAGTTAGCAAACCAAGGCGAAACAACGCGAGCAAGTGACTGGAACCATGTAAAGTACCAGCAATGTAGCGATAGCGCTTCGAGTACGTATTGGTCCTTTCGTTTGCCTCCGCCGAGTTCATGCGCAAACGTTACGGCTGGAAGTATGGTATGCCGGTTTATGCGGTTGCATTGTTCGTAGCCTATAGCCGGGTCGAGCCCGAACAGCATCATGCGCACGACGTTGTGGCCGGTGCAGCTATTGGCAATTTTGAGC
Organism: Nitrosomonas sp. Nm33; assembly: GCF_900107265.1. Taxonomy (GTDB): domain Bacteria; phylum Pseudomonadota; class Gammaproteobacteria; order Burkholderiales; family Nitrosomonadaceae; genus Nitrosomonas. Next base: position 2,533 of record NZ_FNPJ01000097.1, read on the forward strand.
AGTTACCTTTTCACTACCCCATACAAAGGCTGGCAGGTGGTAATAGAGGATAATGCCAAATATCACGGCATCAGACTAACTCGTATTTGGTAAAACACGAGAGGTAACAACAATGCCACCTAGAAAAAACTGACTATAGATAAACTTAATCCTTTGTTCTGGGCTACGGTTCCTTATCCGCCATCTCCAGTACTTCAGCCGCGGTAAGTTGTCTGCTCTTGTCACCATCCCAAGTCGCATTAAGCGGCAGGATATTCTGCACGCGCCCGGTGCGATCGAGATAGGTCTGTAAAGTCATATTCGGCTGCGTAATCGGGATGGCTATGGCGCGTGGATTCTGGATAACTTCCTTGAGCAGGGCCGGGTTGATCTTGGTCTGGCGTCGCAAAGCAAGCTTTGCCTTCGGAGTTGAGCGTGTGACATTCAACAATTTCTTGATGAACAGTTTGTTATTATCTCGTTTGTCATCTTCCAAGATAGGATAGGTTTGCAAATACAGCTCATGGCTGCGCCAGCCCAGCAGGCGAGGCTGATTTACTACGCACACCGGTGTGCCAACCGGTACTTCATTGTAAATACGCACGATGTCTTCTGGATACATGCGCAGACAACCGTGACTACCACGCAGCCCGATACTCGGCGGTTTGTCGGTACCATGTATAGCGTATTTCGGCCAGGCTAGTCTCAGCACGTGGGTACCCATCGGGTTGTCCGGCCCAGGCGGTACGATAGCGGGCAGTAAATCACCGTTTTCCGCGTGTTCTTTACGAATAGAGGGGGTCGGTATCCAAGCGGGATTTTCTACTTTGGAGGAAATTTTAGTCACCCCTTCCGGCGTTCTCCATCCCACGCGTCCAATGCCAAGCGGATGGGTGATAACTTTCTGTGGCTCACCGTCTTTGGTCTTCGGAAAATAAAATAGCCGCATTGCCGCGAGATTGATAACGATGCCTTTGCGTGGTGCATCCGGTAGCACAAACTGGGTGGGAATCACGATTTCAGTGCCTTCTCCCGGTAACCAGGGATCGACACCTGGGTTGGCGCTCACTATCTCTTCGTAGCCAAGGTTGAACCGCCGGGCAATATCGGAGAGCGTGTCTTCCTTGTTGGTGGTGATGACCTGCAGCATGCCGACCACGTCCTCACGCGCGGAGTCGAAACTGAACTCATGACTGGCTACCGGAACAGGCAACGGCTTAGCCACTGGAATGGGTGACTCCAATGGTCTGGTCATAAATGGTTGACAGCCGCCGAGAAAGAAAAAGATGCTGAGCAGGCCACCCATCAAAGCGGAACGCAACATTGACGAAAGTATTCTACTCATTTGCTGTTCTATTCATCTGCAAATCAAAAAAGTTAGATTACATGAGTTCATCCCAGGTTTTCCATGAGGAAGATTTTTTAATGAAAGCTATTACAATAACTTGTTAAAAATAAGGATAATTTAGCGAATTAACGTATTCTGATATACAGGCATAATTCATGCCACAACATATACTCATTATTAATCAATTAGTTACATAACATTTGATAAGTAAAATATGGGAAAAATGTCGCCACTAATCAATTTGTTTCTATGCATGATATATGTATGATACATAACACTATGTTTATTAAAGAATTATTTTGTCGTTATTTAGCGACGCATTTTAATATATGATATATAACATCATGTTTTTAAAATACTTTTTTTGTTGCTAATTAGAAACGTAATAGAGACTATGCATTCATTCAGTTGCTTTTGCAGTTCATGCTTTCAATCTGACAGTGATTTTAGTAATAGTGCGTTCCTGGACAATTTAGATCAACGTAGCATGCATTATCTAATTGCCTTGCGTCTCAACCAGCCATTGCAAAGAGCATTGGCAGAAGAGACGTAGTGGGTATTCGACAAAAGATTGATAAGCAACCTGATGTCAAGGGTAAGACATTGTCTATATTTGCAGATGATCCAGTTTTTGCTCAATACCACTACAGCGCGCTAGCCACAGATATGGATTTACCTGCAACAGAACTTTGGCGTTTGTATCGTAGCCGTACTGACAGTGAAAACCGTATCAAAGAACTGAAATATGATTTTGGTGGGGAAAGCTTTAATCTCAGAGATTTCTGGACGACTGAAGCTGCTTTAATGACAGAAATACTGACTTACAATTTGATGAGCCTGTTTCGCCAAGCGGTACTAAGAAGTGATGCGGTTTCAGGCAGGCCTGATGTTCAACATACCCTCAAAATCCTGCACTATAAGCTCTTTGCCAAAGCTGGCTACATCATTCATGAGGGCCGGGAAAAGATCATTACTGGCCGTGGCCATACAACAACGTGAATGGATCGATGGTTTTAGAATCAATCTAAAACGTTTGATCTTCCCGTTAAATTTAACTCAATATTCACACCTTAATTGGTTCTAATGGAAAATCCGGGTTCATCTCAACGTGGAGAAATGGTCACGATGTTAATTACAGAGCAAACAGTGCGTAGCATACCTATCAATGTCAGCGACCAGATTAGCAATGCAAACCAGCCCCAATATTGGGAAATAATCGCCAGTGAGCCAAAGCTTGTCACTTCCGCCAGAGAAAGTGTGCTGGCCGCATACATCCCCATGGGAAAGACTCTGCTCCAGGAAGGCGGATCGTAGGCATGAAATTGTCTACCAAACGCCAGTCCAGCCCATGGAAAAGTTTTTATCCATAGCGGTGCTGAAGCTGCGATACCCACACGAGTGAATTTTAGGATATCCATGACCAAAAGATAAGGAATCCACATTGTTCCAATAATCCATGCAAAAACAGTCATCCACAAAACAGCCAGCCAAATATCTTGCCATGCTGACAGAATTGGCATGCGCATAGCCAACTCGGCACCCGCCAGAGTGATGATTGCCGTTGCTCCCATGCAGATCCAGTAAGGGGCATCCCATTCGTTAAGTTCAAATCGCTGGAAAAACAGTCGATAAATTAACAACGTCACGATCATCAAATACAGGATAAAAGCCAACGCCCAGAAACTCCCTGCCATAAAATAAGCATACTCCGCATGTATACCCGTTGCCTCCAGAAGGCGGACACCCAACATGGATACCGATACTGTGCTAACGACAATCAGTAAGGTTGCGCCATTTACGATTTTGTACATGGGTTTCCCCCGCATAGAAACAAAATCAAGGAGAATGAAATAGATGCATACGACCCAGCCAATCAGGGCAATAAGCCATAATAACATGGCCAATTCCGCCGCTTGATGAAAGGTGATAAGCTGCATGCCGATGGTATTGGTGCCAACCACAAACGTCAGAAAAAGCACTGCACGCCGCAGAGTCCTGAGGTCCGCCATTAAATCTGGCAGGAAAAACACTATCCGTACAGTCAGAATGGTGCACAAAATCAGATAAAAAATCAGATTCAGTGTAAACAGCGCCCTGGCGATGCTGGGGAAAGCCATCGCTTCAAAAGCAATCGACACGATGCCGGTAGCCATCACCATGGCAAAATAGGCCGGGTGAAAATTCCTTATGCCGTCACCAATGATGCAACTACGCTGTTTCATGAGTGCGTAAATCAACTATTGCCCGCTCGAACAGTAGCAAGACCAGAAATCTTACTGACTCGATTGCTTGCTTTTCTCTTTAGTAATCGGGTTTTGTAAAGTATAACCCTTCTCTTTCATTTTATATCCTCCGTAGGCACCCGCACCTGCTGCAACCAAAGTCCAGCAACCCGATAGCAACGGCGGTATTAGCAGGAAAGTAACCACACTCAATATCTGTCTTTTCTTCATTATAAATTTGAAATTCTTGATAAAAGTCAGTTTAGCTTTTAAAACTTAAAAAGCTACCCGTAAACTTATTCTATTTCTAAATCAAACATGACGCGAAGGCGAGCCGCAGACAGTATAATAATACGACAAGGTGAAGCCGACAAAATCAGGTTTGATTTAGAAATAGAATTACCTATATTCTTGCAATGTACTCTTACTTTTTAGAGTATCTTACCTACTCTAAAAAAGCGAGTTTTTCAATTATTGAACCTAGATTCCTCAGTTAGAGGTGGGATGGAGTGTGTAATTTTGCGAGTGCAGGGCAAGGCGCAACACGAAGTATTGGCAAGAATTACTGGATAGGGGCAATATTTTTCTGTACTTTTTATTTTGGATTAGTCTCGTTATTCTCAAGATAATTGGATTGAATGATCATACTTGGAGAACAACTAATGGTTTTGACGATTTAACTTTCTTATTTCTGCGTGTATCAAAAGTAAAATCTTTGTGGCAAGTTGATTTTCCACCAGTCATTAGTTGTCCGTCCCTAAATTAACTCATTACCACCACATCATCAAGACTAATTTGACCTTCATGCACACCAGTCAATGTGATTGAAACATTCGACCCGAAATTAACAATCAAATTATCACCTTGAAAATGCAGATCGGTGACAAAGCTCATCAATTGCTCTTTTGATTGCAAACCAAGTCCGGTATCAAATACTAATCTATCACCTTGGTCATGATGAAAATCTTCAACCTCCAAATGATCTGGTTCGCGGAAAACAAAATCATCAGCACCTCCTCCACCACGGACATGCTCTCCTCCGGTTACAGCAATTAAATCATCATCATCAGTAGGATCAAATCTTAATTGATCGTGAATTTTAAATGGAACTTGTGCGCCAGGATCTACGATTTGCTGCTCAGCAATACGAACAAAAATTCCATCACCGTTATCATCAACAAATGTCGTGACTTCACGCCCAAATGGCTTGATCTCAGTAAAAATTACTTGATTGTCTCGTACTTCAAAAATATCATCAGCATCAATATTTTTAGGTTCTAATTGGCCATCTTTAAATTCAAATACTTGGACTACCTTATTATTCTCAATCACAAATTTAAATGCTTTGTGATTGTTGCTTCCATTGGGATTATCATCAGATGTATCGTCGCGTAACCCGCCTTTATCATCGTTAAGATCGTGATTTAATCCGTCATCTATCATGATATTCTCCTTTCAATATTCTTCGATTAATTTAGAATCAACTGCCATACAAACTGATCTATTTATATTTAATCTTGCTAAACCCTATTTGCTACTTGAATCTGATCTCTAAATTCACCATTTGGGAATGGAGAAATTTCATTAATGAAATGATAATTAATACCTCCTATTAGTATGGACATTCTGTCTTTTTATTTGTTCCGCATTTATTTCACAAATGATTGCACCTGGAATTTGCTAGAATTGAAATTAATAACCCGTGTTCTCTGGTGAATTCGATGAAGTTAAAGAAGCAAAAAATGTAACCCCTCTCTTATGGGGTGTGGGTTATATAGTCTGTGCAAGATTCTGTGCCAATTGGCGCTTTGTGTACTCGTTTTAGAATTAGTTTTAATCCACTACTGGCTAGTAATATGCCAAATTCACAGTTTGCCCGCTGAAAAGAAAATTTTTCGAAATGACTAACCAATCTTCTGGCTGGTCATTAAAACAGGAGTATATAAATTACACTGATTACATGACTTCCCTCGCATTGCTGATCAATGATGTGCGTGCCTGCACATTTTGCGCCGAGCAGTTGCCACTCAGCCCGCGTCCGGTCTTCCAAATACATGAATCAGCCCGTATTCTGCTGGCAGGGCAAGCGCCAGGTAAGAAGGTCCATGAAACCGGTATCCCGTTCAATGATCCAAGCGGTGACAGATTGCGTGCTTGGTTGGGTATTTCGCACGAGATATTTTATGATGCTAGGCAGATAGCCATCCTGCCTATGGGTTTCTGCTTTCCTGGAACAGGCAAATCAGGCGATTTGCCTCCGCGGCCCGAATGTGCTCTGAGGTGGCGAGCAGCATTGCTGTCACACTTGAAGAATCTCAAACTCACACTGGTATTAGGACAATACGCACAAGCCTATCACCTTCCGAACGCAGGTACATCGCTAACCGAGACCGTTCGAGCATGGCGGAAGAACTGGCCTTATATTGTTCCCCTGCCTCATCCGAGTCCACGCAACAATCTGTGGTTTAAGCGCAATCCGTGGTTCGAGCAGGAACTCATTCCTGTTCTTCAAGCCCGGGTAGCAGAGGTACTCAAACGTGACGGTTAACCCTTTCATTAAGAAAACCGCCTCCGGCTTCGTTATATAGCTGATCCCATATAAAATGATTTAAAGTGCATAAGCGGTAAAGAGCTGCTCGATGGAGCATCCTTCCTTTTTTCTGATTGTTTTGGCCTG
>NZ_FNPJ01000025.1 GCF_900107265.1 Nitrosomonas sp. Nm33
CGATTGGTGCCCTGATTGGAAAGCTACTGGTAACCATCGGCCTGTTTGAAGCCAACATCAATGCTGATGTGTTTCATGGATGGGCGATGCAGGACCTGTTGCCTAAATTGCCACTACATTCCATCGTTGTGATGGACAATGCCACCTTCCATAAGAGACAAGACACACGGGATGCCATACATAACGCCGGGCATACCCTTGAATACCTTCCCGCTTATTCTCCTGATCTCAATCCCATCGAACACAAATGGGTACAGGCCAAGGCGCTCCGTAGACAACAAAACCAAACCGTCGATACGCTCTTCAAATCCTATGCATTCTGAATCATTCTTAACTGGTTAGGCTATAGCGTTAGACCAATCAATGTCTGCCAAGGTACTCCCTGAAAAGTGCTTATATAGAATTTCCTCGGTTTATCCTTTTGCAGACCTCCATGAGGTAGGTTCGATGCACTAAAGCAGAAAGTCAAAATAGATTAACTTGATCATTCGCTTGCTTACAACAGCCGATTAGGCGGAAAGAAGCTTTCTTTATCAGTAACTTAAGGAATTTAATTCTTGACTGTTATGGCAGGGCTTTTTTCATAGCTGTACCCCAAACCGGCGCAGAAGAGGCAAGAAAGCAAAATAACAGACGATAGTGGCTGCAGCGGAGAGGCTGAGACTAAGCCAAAACCCAAGGCCCTGCTTAAGTAATATGGGGAATAGCAAGAACAGCAGGAGTGAAGGCAGCACCAGCCAGAAAATTTGGTATGAAAGATCAGCTATCTGCGATAACGGAGAACCCTCAACATAGAGCCAAACAAACGCCAGTAAAGCTGTAAATGGCAGAGATGCCACAAGCGCAGCTATTCCTGTGTTTCGTTTAGTAATTTCGGTGATCGCTACGATTAATATAGCGGTGACAAGTAGTTTGATCGTGTAATAAAGCATTAGACCTCACTTTAATCAGAATTCTAAGAGGAACAACAGTTAAGTGTGATGAAAATACTCTCTTCTGTCACCCTTGGATAATTTGAGGTTGTAGTTGTGGTAAAAAAAGTAGTAAAAATACTTATGTGATAAAAGCCAGTGTTTATTCAGAATATTACTCAAAAAAGTAAATGTCATTAAACGAAGCATTTCAGTTTTTAATCACGAGCCCATTACAGCTTATGCTGACATGTTTCGTCGCATTCAGTGCTTCGATTTTGGCAGGATTATCTGGCTATGGCACTGGTTTGATTCTACCAGTGTTCGTAGTTCCGCTTGTCGGGGTAACCAACGTTATTCCCGTAATGGCTGTCGCTATGCTCTTGAACAATGGTAGTCGGGTCATCGCGTTCTGGCAAGAAATTCAATGGCTTCATGTGCGACATATACTTGTTCTGGGTCTACCTGCGTGTATTGCTGGCGCGTACAGCTACACGCTGCTCAGCGCTGATTGGATTACTCTCCTCCTTGGTTCATTCCTGCTAGCAAGTGTTCTATTACGAAGAATCTTGCGCAATGCGCAACTCAGGTTTTCGACCACTACTGAACTTGGTGCAGGCGCAGCATTTGGGTTCATCAATGGTGGCATGACGGGCACGGGTGCTATTCTAATTTCTATGCTGATGTCAGTTGGGATTAATGGCAGTGCTCTTGTTGCAACAGATGCGGTTATTTCTGTCACATTGGGTATAGCGAAAATTATTCTTTTCGGCAGTTTCGCCGTACTCAATCTAGAGCTGGCTCTGATGGGTCTTCTCATTGGACTTTGCACTGCACCGGGTGCGTTTGTTGCGCGTGTAATGTTAAAACATATTCCGGCAGGCATACACGCTTGGTTCATGGAATTAGTAGTCATTGCAGGCGCTATTGCACTACTTTTACGTGTTTAATAGTAAATTCTCCAAAAAGATTAGATTGTTATGTTTATGTAAAGAGGTGGATTATCAACGGCTCGATACTGGCTACATCGTAGTTCAACTTACGACGGGTATTCATTGCTCTTCGTTTCCCTGCTGGCTTCGCTGCCTTCATCACAGAGTAATCTGTGAGACACCTACCTAGTCAATAGTTTAAAAGCTTTAGTGTCATGATAGTGCAATATTGAGCTCCTAAAATAATATAGACTAAGTGATTCTCTTATCTTAGTCAGGTGCCAGTGTTTCCTCCCATTCTGTGTCCTCGCTGGCACCTTTCATTTGAGAATAGGATCGTAGATCTTGTTCTTAATAACAAAAATAGATGGTTTCTCTGGACCAGTCAATATTACCGTTCCTACTAATATTAAGATTGATTTATGTATAACTTTGATTATCTAAAGTATATTTAGATATATTAATCAATTAGTTGATTATTCATACCTCGGTGCGCTCAGAGTATCACTTCCTTTTCGCCAAGCGTATAGCAATAAGTTTGATGTATTGAAAAAACTACAGGGGATTGGTGACGACAATAATGTAAATGCACACAATCTTATTTTCAATACTAAGAGTATTGTGAAAAAGCAGTTATGTGATCTGGCTGCTGTATTATTATTCCGCTTGATAATATTTTGTTTTATAAACTAAATTAATTTTCTATTGCCTATGAGTGCTATTTAGTGGTTGTTTCAGGATTACTCATAACAAGAAGAGCGTGGCAAGTCCCAGAAAAATGAAAAAACCACCGCTATCGGTTACTGCGGTAATCATGACGCTGGAGCCAATGGCTGGATCGCGACCCATTTTTATTCGAGTCAATGGAATGAGTACTCCTACTAATGCAGCTAGCAGCAAGTTCAGAACCATAGCGAAAGCCATGACGAGACCAAGTGGGATATTCTGATAGATGAGATAGGTAAAAAATCCAACGATACTCCCCCATACCAAACCATTTATCAGGCTGACACCAATCTCTTTACCAATCAGTTTAAGTGTGCTATCAGTGCTGACCTGGCCTAGCGCAATGGCACGAACGATCATAGTAATGGTTTGATTGCCGGAATTTCCGCCCACCCCTGCTACAATGGGCATCAGCGCAGCCAGTGCAACCAATTTCTCGATGGAATCCTCAAACAGACCAATAACACGTGATGCAATAAACGCTGTTACCAAATTAATGGCAAGCCATGCCCAACGGTTTTTGACACTTTTCCAGATCGGTGCAAACAAATCCTCTTCTTCACTCAGACCTGCCTGGCTAAGAGCTTCGCTTTCAACTTTCTCACGAATGAAATCTAACACCGAATTAACGGTTACTCGTCCTAATAGTTTCCTATCTGCATCAACTACTGAGGCAGAAACAAGATCATAGCGTTCAAAAGCCTTGGTTGCCTGTTGTGCTTTGTCATAGGGATGAAATTTAACCATTTCAGCAGTCATTGCCTCGCTGACCATAACGTCAGGATCAGTTACCAAAAGCTGATTCAGTAGCAAGACCCCTTTGAGATGTTCATTGCGATCGACGACAAATAGTTGGTCGGTATGGTCTGGTAATTCACCCAGGCGCCGTAAATAACGCAATACCACCTCAAGCCTGACATTCTCGCGTATCGTAATGACATCAAAATCCATGAGTGCTCCCACAGAGTCTTCTGGGTAGGACATTGCAGCGCGCAGTTGCTCACGCTCTTCTAGAGGCAGCGCCCGAAATACATCCTCGATGACTTCGCTGGGTAAATCTGGTGCAAGATCAGCAATTTCATCTGCATTCAGTTGCTCAGCTGCTGCCACCAATTCGCTGCTGCCCATGTCTGCAATGAGTGTTTCGCGGACAGCATCGGAAACTTCAAGTAACACCTCTCCATCATTTTCAGTCTTGACCAGACTCCATATAAAGAGACGGTCTTCCAATGGCAATGTTTCCAGAATATGCGCGATATCTGCCGGATGAAGCTTATCAAGCACATTCTGCAGACTTGCCAGATTTTGTTTCTGGATAACAGATTCAACCAGTTCTTGACGCGGGGTATCTTGCAGGCGTACTAACCCTTCTACCAGTCTGTATTTACGGAGCAAATAAATTACCCGCTCCAGTTTGCTTTGCAAGTCTTCATTTTCATGAGGATGGCTATCTTCAGTCATAGCAGATCTCCGATGGGAGAAGGGTTGTCACAATAAACAAACGAAATAAACGGAAACTCAATTCCTATTAATTAAAAGAGACAAGGAAGTGAGCATTGTCTTTTTTTTGTTATATCACAGGAATGAGAGTCTGTTTTTACAGATTTATTGACCGTGAAATTAAAGTAAAAGAACTAGCTTTTAAGGGAATGAATGTTAACTCAGTCTGGCACATTGAGCCAGTTAGTAAAAACTAGAAAGTTTTAAAGATGACTTAGAAGCGAATTTCTTAAGGAGTACTCGATCAAAGGATCTGTGTCACGGGCACGCGGCTGAGAATGAGATTGCTTTTTTCAGCAGCTTCTGCACGTTGCGATTTCGATCATAATCGCATGGATTAGCTACAATTGAGGCAAGAAATGCCTCTTGATTATCCCATTTCCAAATCAAACAGATACGAAGGCGAGCAATATAGAACAGTATCCATAACAGATAGAGCAGGGGATGCTGAAAAATAAGAGTAAGCGTTGCCATAGCCAACAGTTGAGAAATTTTGCCGTGTATCCCTTGCGCGATTAACTTCTTTAGAAGCTGAGATTAAGTGATTGATATTCTGCGCTCAATGAGTGACGTGGATATTGTTTAGTGTCTGTTATTCTTTAATATTTCAATCACCTTTTTCGTTTCTGGTCTGATGCCGCGCCATAAGAAAAAAGATTCCGCAGCTTGTTCGACAAGCATGCCAATGCCATCAACTAGCTGGCTCGCTCCTTGCCGCTGGGCAAATCTTAAAAATGGCGTCAGCTCTTTACCATACATCATGTCATAAGCTAGTGATTCTTTGGAAAAGATACCTTCCGGTAAAGAAGGCAGCTCATCATGGAGACTTGCTGAAGTAGCATTGATGACAATATCAAAACTTTCTCCAGAGAAATCTTGATAATGTCCCGATAAGATATTGCCATGAGAAGAGAATTGTCTTTGTAACACTTGCGCTTTCTCTTTAGTGCGATTGGCGATGGCAAGTATGCGTGGCTTGAGTTCCAGCAGTGGTAAAATAGCACCTCGTGCAGCACCGCCAGCCCCCATTAATAGAATACTTTTGCCGGCAATGACAACCTGTTGATTCATCTCGATATCCCGCACCAACCCGGCACCATCAGTGTTATCACCAAGAATGTCATGACTCCCATTAAATTTAAGTGTATTGACTGCTTGGGCGGCATTTGCTCGCTCTGTTAAGCATGTTGATATCGCATAAGCTTCTAGCTTGAACGGAAGGGTTACATTCATACCCTTACCTCCTCGTTGCTGAAATGCCCTAACCGCCACTTCGAACCCATCCAGAGGAGCCAGAATAGCCTCATACTGCATATCCTGCTGAGTTTCTTGTGCAAATTGCTTGTGGATGACAGGTGATTTGCTATGGTGTATGGGATTGCCAATTACGGCATAAAAATCAGGCATAACATTGTTCCGTAAAGTGTGAACTGAAGAATAAAATTTCAAATGGGAATCAGTAGACTGAACGTATTATTTTACTGATTATTCGCTGATTAATTTATCTGAGCGTTCAAATACCCAGGTACGGGTAATGTGTAAGATATCCGTATCTCGACTGATATCGGGTGGAAAAGGCGCAAAACCATTTTGAGCTGCTAGTCTGACTATACGAATGGCTGCATCATCGAGAATTTTTGTTCCAGAGGAGCGATCAATACTGATGGACTCAAGGCTGCCATCCGATCGAATGCCAACAGTTAGCTGTAAATTGCCATAAAGCTGCTGTTTCCTGGCTTCTTCGGGGTAGTTCAAATTACCGATGCGTTCGACTTTCAGTCGCCAGTCTTCTACATAGCGCGCGAAACGATATTCTTTTGTGCGTGCACCGATAAACTTGCGCTTGGGTCGTTTCTGATATTCTTCATATTCCTTGCTGATTTGGGCTTCCAGGCGAGCAATTTCAAGGCTACGCTGTAACAAGTCTGTTCTGTCCAAAGAGGGTGTGGGTTTGTTTTCAGATTGTTCTGTCTGAGGCTCGGCTTCAATAATGCGAGGTTTGCTTTCAACAGCACTCATGAGCTTCTTGACTTCATTTTCCAGCTGTTTTGTTTTTTTGGTTGCTTGAGCAAGATCAACTAATGGCTTGGTTTGGGGCAATACTGGCAAAGGCGATTTAGCACGCTGATCCTCGTTAACATTGCCACCTCCCTCCAAATTGGTTTGTGCCAATATATTCGTGTCAATAGGTTTTTGCTCAGATTTACTGTTGACCAGAATGATCTCCAGCGATTTTGCAACATTATTGACGACAGGTTCCGGTACCTTAAAAGTGATCCCCCAGAGGATAACTGCGTGGAGGAGCAGTGAAATCAGTATTGCGACATAGAAGCGTTTTGGTCGATAAGATAACCCAGGATAGGGTATCGAAAGGCTGTAATCTAACATCTTAGAGCGAATAACGGCTAGATAAAGTTAACTAACTCATATGAGCGCTTGTGAGCAAATCTACAATACGTCCCGATAGCTGGATCGGTGAACACTTATTTCTCGCTTAGCTACTTGGAATGTGGCTTCACCAAAATTTGTTGTACTCATTTTATCATTATGGGGCTTTGTCTCCACTGCTCCCAAAGCGTTTACTGTGATTTATAACGAAATTTCGTTTACACATATTTTGAAGATGGAATAATCGACGATGGATGAAAAGTATCTCATAAATGAAAAATATATTTTCAAACTTATTCTTTATATAAAAATCGAGTATTCAAGGTGCATTCAATTAAGTCAATTTGGGATAATTCTAACTTAACAACTGTACCCGGCAAGAGGTCTGGTAATGAAGGCACACGTACGATCAAAGGAATACGATCGACCTTTACCAAGTTTTCTTTAATGACTTGCCCACTAGTTACTTGAATATCTTCCTGTAGCAACCAACGCAGACACCAATAACGTTCCATGGCACGTTGGAAATCACTATATATACTATAAGCTTGTTCGAAATCCCGTATTGATATCAATAATTCATCGTTCTCTTTCGAATAGGACGGTACTGCATCTGTCAGTAATGCGATAAGTTGTCGCTGATTGATTAAGTCTACATAACGACGCATTGGTGAGCTGCTCCACGCGTACTGGGCCACACCGAGCCCCTGATGAGGGGCCGGAGAAAGACTCATTTTTACTTTTCCCCCATTCTGGCTGCGATAAATGCCTGCGATTCCCGCATCGGCAAGTTGTTTGCCCCATTCAGTATTCGCATAAATCATTAATTCAGAAACGACTCTGTCGATTGGTGAGCCGCGTCGACGCTCTTGAATAGTGATACGATCCTGCTCAATAAAGAAGCTGTAATCAATTTTTTCATTATTGATATCATTTTCCTTGCCGCGGAGTATTTCCATCTTGCGGGAGAAATTCCAAAGTAAACTCAACTCATGCGCAAAAGGGTAATTTGTGCGATTTTTTCTCAGTGTATCCTCATTAAATTGTTGCTCCAAGGCATCGTGACGCAGATTGGCGATGACTCTGATTTTTTCTATTCGGCTTTGAGAGCTTATTACAGTAAAATCGTCTGCTACATCCAGATAGAGTGAAACTGTCGGGCGTAATCGCGTTTCACTGAGAGTATAAAGATCGATCGTTTTTTCAGGAAGCATAGTAATCTTCCGCCCGGGTAGATAAACAGTTGAAAGGCGTTTTGCGGCAACTTTATCCAGAAGTGAGCCAGGAGTAATTCCTAAGGCTGGCGCCGCTATATGGATGCCAATACGGAAGCTTCCCAGAGCGAGCGGTGTAACTGAAAAAGCATCATCAATTTCAGTGGTGGTAGCATCATCGATACTAAAAGCTGCTATATCTGCTATCGGTAAATTCTCAGGATCACTAAATACACAATCTATTTCGGGGAGATTGAAGGCGGCTCCTTCCGGAAAATGCTCTCGCAGAAATTGATTAAAGTGATAATCGTGGGTAGAGGGTATGGCGCCACATTTTTCTAATAATTTGGGAACGCTGAGCTTGGTTGCAGTACAGACTGATTCGAGCGCTTTCCATTCAATGGTATTTTTATTTGGTTTATAAAGTAGGTCATCTAATTGTGATCTGAATTCTTCAGGAAAAATGAAGGTGCTCAATTGTTGCTTATAACGAGCTTGTTGTTCTGCTTCCAGTCGTTTCTTTTCTTGGCTGGCTAGTGCTGCTCGCAAAGCTTCAGCTGGAGCGGCTTTATAACGCCCTTGTCCTTTTCTGTAAAAATACATTGGAGCGCTATTCAGAAGAATCATGATTGCAGCCGCTTCCACTGGACTAGGTGAGTGTCCGAAGTAATCGGCAGCTAAAGTATGACTCGAAAATTCTTCGCTATTCGTGCAGCATTCCCAGAGAAAATCAGTATCCAGATCAGCAGCAACCTGCTGTGCCTGATACATGAATTCATATAAGGGTGGGACTTCAAATCGTAACAATACCGAGGAAGCTTTGATTTTGGAGCGTTTGCCGTGTGATGCTTCTACTTGTAAAGAGGTCGTATTGTCAGCAAGAATGGTGCCAACCTTAAAAATACCAGATTCTTCGTAAAAAACGTTCACGGCATGATCCTTTTAGACAAAATCGAGGAATTGTTAACAAGAACCCTTGACGCAAAGATCGCCAGAATTTTATTCATTAATCGAGTTAAATTAATAGTAAATGTTATCATGTTTAACAATATGATTATTAAATGTAATTTTCTGGGCATGAGCGGCCTTTTCTAGTAATACGTAATTTAACAGCGCTACAAAATGAGAAAAGATTAAATGAAGTAAAACAAGTATAAAGATTAGGAACTAAAAAAAGTATGAATAACTCGCATGACAGCTACTCCGCGACATTGCATGATATTCAGCTTTCCATCTATTAGTCTGGTATGCTCAGATTCTATGCGAATATTGATAGATACATTTTCTTATCATTATGTCTGTCGAGACAAATACTTTGCGATAAAGTTTGAATGTTGGGGATTATCCATGCTATTTGGAAATGGAATTAGTTTCATTGGTGGGTTAGAGTAAGTTTGAGTCAATTTCTCTTGCATGTAATAAGAAGGTTAAGGTTTTACATGATATTGGGGCGATTAGAGTGATTTAAATAACAAAACACTTTTATCATTAGGAGATGCACGTTAAAATTCCTGTCCATTCATATGGATATCCCGTTTCGAGCCTGCGCAATGGAGAGAGACAAGCTTGACATGCCCTGGATTGGTAGCGCGGTCTATATTAACCATCAATAAGTGCAATTAAACATTTATCGATTTATGTCATCTAAGGGTTCAACGAGATTTTGATTAAATACCTAACTGAGTAGTGATAGAGCATGATGAAACGGAGAAGCCATACTATGATTTGTCTCTTAAATATTCCAAAGCAAATCGAGTTTTTGATATTGGTTTTAATATTGTTGTTTGCTTCCTCTTCAATGGCTGAACAGATTGGTAGTGTATCCACCAAATTTAAGATTTTGGGTGCTAATGATAAAATTATTGTTGAGGCATTTGATGACCCGGAGGTTGTGGGAGCTACTTGCTATCTCAGTCGGGCAAAAACAGGTGGCATTAGTGGTACGGTAGGAGTGGCTGAGGATACTTCTGATGCCTCAATAGCTTGTCGTCAGGTAGGTCCAATCGAACTACCCGAGAATGTGAAAAATGGCCAGAAAGATGGTAAGGAAGTATTTAAAAAAAGTACCTCGCTGCTATTTAAGACATTACAAGTAGTGCGTTTTTATGACCCTAAACGCAATGTGCTGATTTATCTGGCCTATAGCGATAGAGTTATTGAGGGATCACCTAAAAACAGTATCTCTACTATTCCAATTATGTCGTGGCGTTAATTTAATAACTCAGAATCTATGCGGCTAGTAAGAAGAAGTGTGTATGACAAGCATATTCCTTTCATTAATGGTGCTTAAACTTCCGCTATAATTACGTATTTCCGATTTTTAGCCATTTAAAGATCATCTTTCATGCAGCTATTTGCTTTTGGTATCAATCACAATACAGCGCCGTTAAGCATACGTGAGCAGGTTACATTTACTGAAAATACAATGGTGCATGCCTTGCATGATTTAGTAGGGAATCATGCAGTTAAAGAGGCTGCCATTGTTTCAACCTGTAATCGCACTGAAATTTACTGTAATACTGACAAGCCAGACACGGCGATTCACTGGCTGACGGATTTTCATCATTTACCCCCTCGTGAGTTAGATCCTTATCTTTATCGATTGCCACGTGAGCAGGCAGTCAAGCATGCTTTTCGGGTTGCCAGTGGATTGGATTCCATGGTGCTGGGAGAACCACAGATACTCGGCCAGATGAAAAATGCGATCAAGTCAGCGGAGAATGCTGGTACGCTAGGGTTGTTGTTACATAAGTTGTTTCAGCGTACTTTTTTTGTGGCCAAGGAAGTACGTACATCCACTGAGATTGGTGCTAGTTCCGTATCAATGGCTGCTGCCGCTGCACGCTTAGCGGAGCGGATCTTTGGCGATATCAGTGAACAGAATGTTTTATTTATTGGTGCGGGAGAGATGATCGAGCTTTGCGCTAGCCACTTTGCTGCCAGGCGTCCCAAGCGGATTACAGTTGCCAATCGCACTGCTGAACGGGCCGAAGCATTATCGCGACGCTTCAATGCGCGAGCTATCCCGCTTAGCGAATTGCCTGAGCAGCTAGCGTTGCACGATATTGTGGTTACCTGTACCGCAAGCCCTCTCCCGATCTTGGGTAAGGGCATGTTGGAACGTGCCATCAAGATTCGCAAACATCGACCCATTTTTATTGTCGATTTGGCAGTCCCTCGAGATGTCGAACTGGAAGTCGCAGAGCTGGATGATGTGTTTCTTTATTACGTTGATGATCTGGCAGATATAGTCAAAGAGGGGCTGGATTCACGCCTTAGCGCAGTAGCCCAAGCTGAAACCATTATCGATACCAATGTGATTGATTTTATGCGTTGGCTGGCAACACGCGAACTGGTTCCGACTATCAGAGCATTGCGAGATCAGGCGGAGCAATTTCGAAGGCATGAGCTTGCACGCGCGCAGAAGCTGTTGGCAAAGGGTGAGAATCCAGAAAAGATACTCGAATCGCTCAGTAATGGATTGACCAACAAATTCTTACACCTTCCTTCCAGTATGCTGAATCACGCAGCCGATGATGAGCGAGATGAGCTGGTCGAGCTAATCAATCGGCTATATCAACTACATTACCCACAATGAATAAAAGTATTGCAGACCGGCTCACTCGTCTGAGTGTGCGGCTGGAGGAATTGAATCAATTATTGAGCAGCGAGAAGATCACAGCCGATTTGGATAAATATCGCAAGCTTACTCGTGAGCGGGCGGAGATTGTTCCAGTGGTTGAGCTTTATCAGGCTTATCAGCAAACCGAGTTGGATATTAAAACCGCCAGAGAGATGATCGCCGATCCCCAGATGCGGGATTTTGCTGAAACTGAAATTGTAGCCGGGAAAGAGAAACTCCAGAAAACAGAAGCTGAACTGATTAAGCAGTTATTACCTAAAGATCCCAATGATGAGCGCAATATTTTTCTGGAAATTCGTGCAGGTACGGGTGGAGATGAATCTGCTCTTTTTGCGGGGAATCTGTTTCGTATGTATACACGCTACGCTGAGCGACAGCGCTGGCAAGTCGAGATCATTTCGCAAAGCCCTTCTGATGTGGGCGGATACAAGGAAATCATCGCCAGGATTATCGGTTATGGGGCTTACTCTCGGCTCAAGTTTGAATCAGGCGCCCATCGAGTACAACGTGTGCCAGCGACAGAAACGCAGGGGAGAGTACATACTTCTACCTGTACGGTTGCAGTTATTCCAGAGGTGGATGAAATTACCGGCGTTGAACTGAACCCGGCTGACTTAAGAATCGATACATTCAGGGCATCCGGTGCAGGTGGTCAGCATATCAATAAAACGGATTCGGCAGTGCGTATCACCCATTTACCAACGGGTATCGTCGTCGAATGTCAGGAAGGGCGTTCTCAGCATAAAAATAAGGCGCAAGCGATGAGTGTCTTGGCTGCTCGAATTCTGGATAAGCAAATGCGTGAGCAACAGGCAGAGCAAGCTGCGACACGCAAATCACTGGTGGGAAGCGGAGAGCGCTCTGAGCGGATTCGTACCTATAATTTTCCGCAAGGGCGAGTTACAGATCATCGGATCAATCTTACGCTTTATAAGATGGATCAAATCATGGATGGTGATATCGATGAGCTGTGTTCAGCATTGATGGCTGAACATCAAGCAGAGCAACTGGCATCTATGATGGAAAAATGACGACTAGAGGGGAGTAATCACTCTAGAGTAGCTGCGCAAATATGCAGGTTACGATAGCACAGACACTACAAGATGCACGTCGTCATATAGATGACATAGAGGCACGCCTATTGCTTCAATATGCGTTGAATGTAAATGCGGTCTTTCTTGCTGTTCACTCAAACAATGTATTGAATCGCGAGCAAGTTGATGCTTTCCAATTGCTGGTAACGAGGAGAATTGCAGGTGAGCCAGTTGCCTATCTTGTTGGTGAGCGCGATTTTTATGATCTGACTTTTAAGGTTACGCCTGCCGTTCTGATTCCTCGACCGGAAACAGAATTACTGGTAGAACTAGCCTTATCACGTATTCCAGTTAATCAAACCTGTAACGTTCTTGATCTAGGTACAGGGAGTGGCGCAATTGCGCTCACCATTGCCAAGCATCGACCACTTGCACGTGTTACTGCAGTCGATCTCTCAGCCGATGCGCTGTCAATTGCTCGGTTGAATGCAGAAAAACTGGGGATCCATAATGTGCAGATACGTGCGGGAAACTGGTTTGATGGATTGGATCAGGTAGAATTTGATCTGATCGTCTCGAATCCACCTTATGTGGCTGAGGGAGACCCCCATCTGGATCAAGGTGATTTACGTTTTGAGCCTCGTATAGCACTGACAGCAGTCGATGATGGCTTGGCATGTATTCGTAAAATTATCGTCAATGCACCTGATTTTTTGCCCCCAGGTGGTGAGCTGTTACTGGAGCATGGCTATGATCAGAGCGTTATTTGCCGACAATTGCTAGCAGAATCCAATTTCATTAACATATTCTCCTGTCCAGATCTGGCAGGGATACTACGGGTGAGTGGCGGGCAACGTGATGATCGTGCGCTGGCAACAAGCTAACTGCCGCTGGCGATAAGCTAGCTGCTAGAATATGATTAATGAGGTATTCTTGCGGAATGATGAGATACCACAATAATTACTGATAAGAAATAGAACCAGAGTGTTACCTAGTTATCTAATAATAAAATTAGCTTTTAAAATAATTGCTTAAGGAGGATATTGAGACGTGAACGCAAATGAGCTGATTGAGCAGCAAATTAATACTCATCCGGTAGTGCTTTATATGAAAGGCTCACCTGAACATCCTCAATGTGGGTTTTCTGCTAATGCTGTAAAGATACTCAAAGCATGTGGCGTCCAAGACTTTTTTTCAGTTGATGTGCTCGCCAACCCGGAAATTCGTCAGGGAATTAAAGATTATTCTAATTGGCCGACTATTCCACAGCTTTATATAAACGGTGAATTTGTCGGTGGCTCAGATATCATGACCGAGATGTATCAAAGTGGAGATCTACAGAAATTATTTGAGAAATAATAGCTTAGTTAATAATCGGTTAACTCCCTCTCACTGTTTGGGGGTTAACCGATTACGCTAGCAATGACCCAGTAACGCGCAAATTTTCCTACAGCGATAAATATGACGGCCCAAAGCCAGTGGATGCGCAACCAGCCTGCAGCGACACACAATACGTCACCGATCAAGGGTAACCAGGAAAGAAAGAGGATCGGCGCTCCATAACGGCGTGTCCATTCTAATCCACGCGTTTTGTTCCCAATTTTGCTGCGCATCGCTTCTTCATCTGGCAATAAACGGCCTATCACATAAGAACTCATCCCACCCAGCGTATTGCCGAGTGTTGCGACGCTCAAGGCTGAGCTGTAAAGCTCAGGGTAAGCCATGAGCACGCTTACTAATACTGCTTCTGAACCTCCTGGAAGAAGAGTGGCAGCCAGGAAGCTGCTGGTAAACAATGCCAGCAGACTTGATTGTTCATCCATGATAATGCTGAAGATTGAATAATAACTTGTTTATGCTCCTGGATTTGACAGAAAGCAGAATAAGTAGTTTTGTTGATTGATTCGGGGGCTTTCAAACTGCTGATTATAACTAATAGTAATTATAACGGCTAATGCATAGTGGTTAATGTATAGCAACTGTTCAACCTAAAAGCTGCGGTTGGACGAGGTAGAGCGTGTGGTGATCCAGGTTGCGAGGCAAGGCGCTATAAAGCCGCAGGATCACCACCTGCTACGAAGAGCAGCGCCGCATTCGCACCTGGAGCAACATTACCATGCACTTCGTAGCGGCATCACCATTCTGGTGAATGAGAAAGTTTCGAAAATGCTTCCATATGTCGGGGGCTTAGCTCTTCAATCAAGGGATCAGCTGCGGTTTTTAGGTTCAAACTTTTCCGGTACCTGAATCGAAGGTAAGAAATATATTTGATACTGCTCTTCCTCATTGATGATATCAAGCAACTATCCTATTACGCAGAATGTGTGCCGCGCTGACCATTTTCTTCAATGCGACATCAGTCTCAGCCCAATTCCGTGTTTTCAGGCCGCAATCGGGGTTGACCCATAATTGCTGTGGTGGGATGCATCGGAGCGCTTTTTCCAGTAATGCCAGCATTTCATCAGTATCCGGGATACGTGGAGAGTGAATGTCATATACACCTGGGCCAATTTCATTGGGATAAGCAAACTGCGCGAATGCATCCAGCAATTCCATGCGTGAGCGTGAAGTCTCAATGGTAATCACATCTGCATCCATTTCAGCAATGGCCGGCAAAATATCGTGAAATTCCGAATAACACATATGGGTATGAATCTGTGTCTCATCCTTTATACCTGAGCTAGCGATGCGAAATGCCTTGACTGCCCACTGCAGGTATTCAGACCAAGCTGATTTTTTCAGCGGAAGCCCCTCGCGAAAAGCGGGTTCATCGATCTGAATCATGCCAATTCCCGCCTGCTCCAAATCTTTTACCTCATCGCGAATAGCCAGTGCAAGCTGCAGCGCGGTTTCCGAATAGGGCTGATCATCGCGTATGAATGACCACATCAGCATGGTTACTGGGCCTGTTAGCATTCCTTTGACTGGTTTGCTGGTCAGAGTCTGGGCATAGCTGATCCAGTTGACCGTCATGGCTTCCGGGCGGTAAATATCACCATAGAGAATAGGCGGCTTAACACAGCGGGAACCGTAGCTTTGTACCCAGCCATTTTCAGTAAAAGCATAGCCCCACAACTGTTCTCCAAAATATTCAACCATATCATTGCGCTCGGCTTCACCATGCACGAGCACATCAAGCCCTATTTCTTCCTGTTGCTGGATGACATTTTGGATTTCAGCGCGCATGGCCTCAAGATAGTCCACATGACTGAACTCCCCTTTTCTGAAAGCGGCTCTGGCTTTGCGAATTTCGGTTGTTTGGGGGAATGAGCCGATGGTGGTGGTCGGCAGTAGCGGTAACTGAAAATATTGTTGTTGCAAAGATTGTCGTTGTGCAAAGGGGAGGTGACGCTGACAATCGCGTTGCGTTAATTTTTTCACTCGTTCTTGTACTACCGGGTGATGTATCCGTTTGGATTGCTGTCTTGCCTGCCTGGCTTCAACGGACTCTTGCAGAGAGGTTTGGATTGATGCTTCTCCCTGGTTTAATCCACGTCCCAGAATAACAATTTCGTTGAGTTTCTGGACCGAGAAAGCAAGCCAGTTTTTAATTTCACCATCCAGCCTGGTTTCCAGTTCGAGATCGACTGGGCAGTGCAATAACGAGCAGCTGGGTGCAATCCACAATCGTTCACCAAGGAAAGATTGTGCTTGTGACAAAGTTGCCAATGCTTGAGAAAGATCGGCGCGCCACACGTTACGCCCATCGATGATACCCAGTGAAAGTACTTTATTAACCGGATAATCGGCAAGAAATGTATCGAGCTGATGCGGTGCGCGACATAAATCAATATGCAGGCCATCGACGGGTAAGGCTTTGAGTCTTGCTGCATGTTCATCAATGGCATCAAAATAGGTCGTCAGCAGCAATTGTGGGCCGCTTCCTCGTAGGGTTGTATAGGCTTCACTCAGCTTTTCTAACCAGATTTCCTCCAGATCAAATGCCAAGCAGGGCTCATCTATCTGTACCCACTGTACGCCAAGCGCTGCAATTCTAGACAGAATTTCGTGATAAGCGGGCAGCAAACGAGGCAATAAATCCAGGCGATTAAAATTCACTTCTGTTTCCTT
The DNA here is from genome assembly GCF_900107265.1 of Nitrosomonas sp. Nm33. Lineage (GTDB taxonomy): Bacteria > Pseudomonadota > Gammaproteobacteria > Burkholderiales > Nitrosomonadaceae > Nitrosomonas. Next base: position 16,420 of record NZ_FNPJ01000025.1, read on the forward strand.
GCCCAGAAATAAATATGTCAGTGGACCAATCAATACCACTTTGGGAGAAATACCCAATGCCTTGGCTTCATTGATCTCGTCAAACAACTGCTCCGAGGTAATCTGAAAATGGGTATGGCTGTTAAATTCCGGAACGATATAGTGATAGTTGGTATTGAACCACTTGGTCATTTCCATCGCGGATTGATTGGCGGTACCCCGTGCCATGGCAAAATACAGATCGAGCATGGTGTCATACTGAGTCGAATTGAAGCGATCGGGTATTGCACCAAGTAATGCAGTCATATTGAGCATGTGGTCATACAAGGCAAAATCGCCGACAGGAATCAGATTGAGACCGGTTTTCTTTTGCAGAAGCCAATTTTCTTTCCGAATAGCTTTTGCTTGATCTTGTAATTGTTTCGCGTCGATATTCTTGCGCCAGTATGCTTCAAGCGCTTGTTTCAATTCCCGGCGTGCGCCTATCCGCGGGAACCCTAGATTGTGTGTCAAAGCCATAATTGCTCTTTTTTAAATTGTATGAAAAGAACAATCATTGTGTGGTATGTTAAACTATGAATCAAATGAAAATTTTTATTAAATTTATGAATATGATTCATATTTACTTAAATTAATATGCTTGAATTACGTCACCTTCGCACCTTGAGCGCGCTACAAGAGACCGGCAGTTTATCGCTCGCCGCTAAGCGCGTGCATCTTACCCAATCGGCGCTCTCCCATCAGATCAAGGCATTACAGCATTATTACCAGATACCGCTGATTCAACGACAGGGGCATGCTATCCAGTTGACTGATGCAGGAGAACGTCTTGTCCTGTTAGCGGAAAAAATTATCAAGGAAGTGCAGGCTGCCGAGCGGGATCTCGCCAGAATTGCCCAGCGAACGAGTGGAAATTTACGCATTGCGCTGGAATGCCATACCTGTTTTGACTGGTTGATGCCTATCATGGATACCTTCCGCAAGCATTGGCCGGAAGTGGAACTGGATCTGGTTTCCGGATTTCACGCCGACCCTATCAAACTGCTTAAGCGGGAGGAGGCGGATATTATCATTGGATCAGAAAACAAACCGCAACGAGGCATTGTTCACCATCCCTTGTTTCGTTTCGAGATTCTAGCAGTACTTGCTCCAGGTCATGAGCTAGCCAAAAAACGAACTCTGGAGGCAACAGATTTTGCTGATATGACTCTGATCACTTACCCTGTCCCGGAAGAGCGTATCGATCTGATCAGCAAGATACTGAAGCCTGCGGGCATTTCTTGGCAGCGAAGGACAGCAGAATTGACCGTGGCTATCTTGCAATTGGTGGCAAGTCGCCGGGGAATCGCGGCGTTGCCCAATTGGGGAATCAAAAACTATGTCGATCACGATTATGTCATTGCGCGGCGCATCGGTACTAATGGCTTATGGAGCGATTTATTCGTGTCGACGCGCAAGGAAACTGCTTCTATGCCGTATCTACAGGATTTTCTGGTGACTAGCCGGGATCAATGTTTTGCCACTTTAGACGGGATTATTCCATTGAGCGGTTGTGAGAATAAAGTTTCGCCAAAAGATGGTAGTAAGCGGGCCGTGAACCAGGCTGATGGAACACAGTGTTGAGAAAACAAACTAGGGATGCAAAGAGTGATCTTTCAGTTTTCTCATATCTTGCCACGTATCCGCATCAACGTGCGTGACACCCTATAAAGTAGCGGTATCTGAGGTAAAGGGAGGAATGCTCCCTTCTGTCATGTGCGCGAAGGGAGTTAACAATATTCCTGCTGAGTGATCAGGCTGGCTGAGATGTTAGCTCATTATAGTGCCAGCCTGAGGTCTAAAATAATTAATTCACGACTCTGTGGCCGCGGTTACGCAGGCAGTTCCGATAAGCACTTTTGAACGATTCTTCTGCTCCAAACCCTTGCTTAGCAGCTCCACCCAAACCACCAGCTGCGGCGCCAATTGCTGCGCCCTTGCCAGGATTGCCGGTGAAGGCACCGACTACCGCCCCGCCGGCCGCACCGAGTGCAGCACCGACCCCAGCGCCGACCGCTGTTTCTTTAGCTGTGCCACCAGAGGCTTCGCGCGCGAGTTGATCACATTCATACAAGTCTTGATTCAGTCGACTAGCATTTGGATTGTTGTAAGTATCGACAGTAGGTGTCCATCTAGTTTGAGAAGCGCAGGCAGATATTAGCAGGCTAGCGATCAGCGCTACTCTCATGGTTGTTTTGTTCATTATGTAAACCTCTTGTTAACTTGGTTGCAGCAAAAAATAATTTTACGAAATTGAATAAAGTGTAATCACTCAAACCTGAACAGATCCTTAACAGGGTAACCGAGTCTATTAAATTACTTTGTTTAAGATCTCATTGTTTCAAATCTCAGTCCTGCTGAGCAAAGTTTCCAAAGAAATTTCCCATTACAGCTCATGTAAGGTAATGGGCATTGTACCGCATGCATTATATTTTTAGGTGAAGTGGGTGGTACTTATCGAAACCAATGGCTAATTACTATGGCAGGATTCTCTTTTCAGGAGAAAGAAGGTTCCTGAGACTGTTGGGTGGATAAAGTGTCTTATCCACCCATGTGTGTTTGATTAATGCAGTGTAACAGCCGCTTCTTGATCGCAGATCAGATTTGCGCAATAGGTTTCATGAATACCGTCCAGGAATTTCCAGAGGGCATCGCAGGCACGCTGGGTAGCAGCGAGCACTTGAGCCTGTTTTTCTGGAGTATCAGCAAATCGCTCGATGATGGCCCATTCTGCTTGCGAATGGTAGATATCCGCTTTCTGGTGAACTGAGAAAAATTCATAATCTTTCGGATTGTTCATGCCGTAGAATTTGGCCAGCCCATCAATCTTAACTGCTGCAATATCGGGCACTTGTGATTCAAATGCATGTAGTGCTGCGAGGCCAGCATAGAAAGGCTGATTCAGGCAAATATCACGGAAGGTTGAAACCAGATTTTCTGTTTCTGGCAGGGCAGGTGCATTGGCCAGGCTTTTATCATCTGCCCCCAGGGCAAATGCAAATGCTTTCCATAAAGCAGGATGATTGCCGTCACCATGTTCTTCATCAATCAAATTCTTGAGTACTTCCTGGCGCACACTGATATCACCGCTATTCGTTTCAGCATGAATATGCGGCGTGTTGAAATGCACAGCACTCAGATAGGTCGGCTCAGCCAGCACATTATAAAAATATTGCTCCGCATAGTGGCGTAACTGATCTTTGGTCAGTTTGCCATCAGTCCAGGCCATATAAAAGGGATGTTTTAATAAGTGTTTGCTACTGATAATAGTATTAACTTTATGTTTGAAAATTGTGTTCGTTGTCATGATCGCTCCTTTTATTATAATGAGTGAGCTTGTGAAATAATTGACTATACGGTCTGTATAGTCTGATTATTTACAATCTCAAAAGGTGGATGAAGAATTACCAAATGCAATCATCGCTAAATAAGCTAGCCAAGTCAATCCAAACGATATTATTCCATTTCTAAATCCAACCTGACTTTGTCGGCTTTACCTTGTCGTATTATTTATACTGTCTGCGGCTCGCCTTCGCGCCATCTTTGATTTGGAAATGGAATTACTCATACTGAACGATGCTTCTCCAATGCACTGAGTATACCGCGCAATATGTTTACTTCTTCTTTTTCCAGTTGAGTGCGCGCAAACATACGACGTATCCGCTGCATGAGTCGCTTGGGTTGCCTGGGATCGAGAAATTCACTGTCGATCATGGCCTGTTCCAGGTGGCGATAAAACAGCTCAATCTCGTTGAAGCTGGCGAGTTGATAAGCTGGCGGCTGAGGAGGTATGGGAGTTGTTTCGGTAGACACCATGCGCAGTTCATACGCCATGATTTGCACGGCAGCAGCCAGATTGAGCGAAGAATAATCGGGATTGGTCGGAATATGCACTGTGAGCTGACACATGCTGATCTCGGTTGTTGTCAGGCCAGAGCTTTCTCTGCCAAAAACCAGAGCTACTGGAGATTGTGATGCATGCTCAAGGAGCGCCTTTGCAGCCTGCCTGGTATCAAGAATCCGGTTGGAGAGATCACGTGGGCGAGCGGTCATCGCTATAGCGAGCACGGTATCATGCAGCGCTTCTTCCAGACTGTGCACCACACTTGCTTGTTCGAGGATGTCCCGTGCATTGCTGGCGCGCACGTCCGCTTCATTGTCTGGAAAGGATTTAGGATTGACCAGATAGAGGGTACTCAATCCCATCGTTTTCATCGCTCTTGCCGTTGCGCCGATATTACCGGGGTGACTGGTATGGCTTAATACGATACGGACATTAGCGAGCGGGGAGGAGCGATTCATATTAAAATTAGACTTTCTTCAATTTTTATATTTCTTGGTCTTTAAAAATGCATCCAATGCTTACAATTGCGGTAAAGGCCGCACGCCGTGCAGGCAGTATTATCAATCAAGCTTCACGAAACCTCGATATTCTGACTGTTTCTCGCAAATCGCACAGTGATTTTGTCAGTGAAGTTGATGGTGCGGCTGAAGAAGCCATCATCAAGGTATTGCTGGATGCTTATCCTACCCATTCGATTCTAGCAGAAGAAAGCGGTAATCGTGGAGACTCCAAAAAATCAGAATACCAATGGATCATTGATCCGCTGGATGGTACTACCAATTTTTTGCATGGTTTTCCTAAATATTCAGTATCGATTGCGTTATTACATCGCGGCATTTTGTCACAAGCGGTAGTGTACGATCCAGTCAGCAATGAATTATTCACTGCCAGTCGTGGGCGTGGCGCTTACCTTAACGATCAACGTCTCCGTGTCAGTAAGCGTGCCCTATTAGCTGATTCCTTGATCGGAACGGGTATTCCTTTCCGTGATCTTTCCTTCTTGGATGCTTATCTCGCCATGTTCAAGGATATCATTCCTAAAGCGGCTGGCATTCGCCGCCCTGGTTCCGCTGCGCTTGATTTGGCGTATGTCGCTGCTGGGCGATATGACGGTTTCTGGGAAATCGGCTTGTCTCCCTGGGATATCGCCGCAGGCTGTTTGCTTATTCTTGAGGCAGGCGGCATGGTCAGTGACCTGGAAGGTAATGAAAACTATTTGAAGAGCGGGCAAATTGTTGCAGGCAATCCGAAGATTTTCGTCCAATTGCTGCAAATTATCGCACCGCACTTAACACCACAACTGATCGCAGCCAACAAGTAATTAGCATTGTAGCGGGGTAAGGAAGCGAGAGAGTTGAATAATGAGTAAAAAGCAACTCTCTGAACGTGATATCTGCACCAAATTCATCACCCCTGCCTTGCAACAGGCAGGGTGGGATATCACGAGCCAGGTGCGGGAAGAATTTCTGCTGACTAAAGGGCGCATTATTGTTCGTGGTCGATTGCACACTCGCGCCCAACACAAGCGGGCCGATTATGTGCTGTTCTATAAGCCCAACATTCCGATTGCCGTGATCGAAGTCAAGGACAACAATCACATCATTGGCGCTGGCATGCAACAGGGACTGAATTATGCCGAGTTGTTGCAGGTGCCTTTTGTCTTCAGCTCTAATGGCGATGGCTTTCTGTTTCACAACAAGATTGCGGCCGATGGCCTGATTGAACGTGAGCTGAACCTGCATCAATTTCCATCTGCTGAAATGCTGTGGCAAGAGTGGCTTGCGCATAAGGGCCTAAACACTAGTGGGCAACAGTACGCGCTCATCACGCAGGATTATTACAGCGACGGGAGCAACAAAGTCCCACGGTACTACCAGCTACTTGCCATCAACCGGACTATCGAAGCGATTGCCCAAGGCAAACAACGCATTCTGCTGGTCATGGCAACCGGTACCGGTAAAACCTTCACCGCCTTCCAGATCATCTGGCGTTTGTGGAAAGCCAAGGCCAAGAAACGTATTCTTTTTCTGGCAGACCGCAATATCCTGGTTGATCAGACCATGACCAACGATTTCAAGCCGTTTGGCGCAGCCATGACCAAAATACAGAAGCGGCAGGCAAACAAATCCTACGAAATCTACCTTTCCCTCTATCAGGCTGTGACTGGTACGGAAGAGGAACGGAATATCTACAAGCAATTCAGTCCGGATTTCTTTGACTTGATTGTCGTGGATGAATGTCACCGGGGCAGCGCAGCAGAAGATTCCGCCTGGCGGCAGATACCGGAATATTTTTCTGCTGCCACTCAGATCGGCCTGACCGCCACTCCCAAGGAAACCAAGGAAGTTTCCAACATTGATTACTTTGGTGAACCGATTTACACCTATTCATTGCGGCAAGGGATCGAGGATGGCTTTCTTGCGCCATACAAGGTGGTGCGCATTGATATCGATAAGGATCTGTCTGGCTGGCGGCCCGACAAAGGTATGGTGGACAAGTATGGTCATGAAATTGAAGACCGCATCTATAACCAACGGGATTTTGATCGTACGCTGGTACTGGAAAAGCGCACCCAGTTGGTGGCCAGAAAGATCACCGAGTTTTTAAAACAGACCAACCGTTTCGATAAAACCATCGTTTTCTGTGAAAACATCGATCACGCCGAGCGCATGCGTCAGGCATTGGTCAATGAAAACGCAGATCTGGTGACGCAGAATGCCAAGTATGTCATGCGTATTACTGGTGATAGCGAAGAAGGCAAGAATGAACTCGATAATTTCATTTTTCCTGAATCGAAATATCCTGTGATCGCGACTACCTCCAAGCTGATGAGCACCGGTGTCGATGCTCAGACCTGCAAGCTAATCGTGCTCGATCAGCGCATTCAGTCAATGACCGAGTTCAAGCAAATCATCGGGCGCGGCACACGCATCAACGAGGACTACGGCAAATACTACTTCACCATCATCGATTTCAAGAAGGCTACCGAATTATTTGCTGACTCGGATTTTGATGGTGATCCGGTGCAAATTTATACCCCTAAAGCCGGAGAATTACCCGTACCTCCAGAGATACCCGATAGTGCTATGCCGGAGAATGATTTCAAGTATCCGCAATTGGCCACTGATTTTGCCTCGACAGGAATTAATGAGGGAGAAGAAGGGGAGAGTATTCGCCGTTATGTCGTGGCCAATATCGAAGTCAGCGTTGTTGCTGAGCGGGTGCAGTATTTCGATGTTCACGGCAAGCTGATCACCGAATCACTCAAGGATTACACGCGCAAGATGCTGGTCCATTCGTTCGCATCACTGGATGATTTTCTGCGGTGCTGGAACAGTGCGGCGAAGAAACAGGCGATTATCGAAGAACTGGCTAACGAAGGTATCTTCTTTGACGCGCTTGCCGAGGAAATCGGCAGGGATTGCGATCCCTTCGATCTGATCTGCCATATTGCCTGGGACAAACCACCCCTGACGCGCCGAGAGCGCGCAGAGCAAGTCAGGAAACGCAACTACTTTACTCGCTATGGTGAACAGGCACGGCGGGTGCTGGAAGCGCTGTTGGATAAATACGCAGATGAGGGTGTCACACAAATTGAAGAAACGCAGATTCTCGCTGTCTCGCCCTTCACTCAATTCGGCACACCGATCGAGATCATTCGCGCCTTCGGTGACCAGGATCACTATCAGCAAGCAGTGCATGAGCTGGAGCAGGCGCTCTATAGCATATGAAAAACAAGTATAAACAACTGTCATTCCCGCGCAGGCGGGAATGACTGAAAACGGGAGTAGTTTATGTCAATCGGTACACTCGTCAAAACCATCCAGGACATCATGCGCAAGGACGTGGGCGTCGATGGCGATGCGCAACGCATCAGTCAGATGGTCTGGCTGATTTTTCTGAAAATTTTTGACGACAAGGAACAGGAATGGCAACTGACCACACCGGGATATAAATCGCCGCTGCCAAACCGATTGCGCTGGACGAGTTGGGCCAAAGACGCGGAGGGCATCACGGGGGAAGAGCTGATCGATTTCGTCAATAACGAGCTATTCCCTTCGCTCAAAAAATTGGCTACTGCCGCAGGCGTATCACCCCATGGCAAGGTGGTCGGCTCAGTATTCGAGGATGCCTACAACTACATGAAATCGGGCACATTGCTGCGGCAGGTAATCAACACGATCGAAGCGGATGTAGATTTCAATTCTTCCACGGATCGTCATCTGTTCAATGACATCTACGAAAAGATTCTGGCCGATCTTCAGTCTGCCGGTAACGCGGGTGAATACTACACCCCACGTGCGGTGACCCAGTTCATGGTGGATATACTCAACCCGCAACTGGGCGAGATCATTCTCGATCCAGCCTGTGGCACGGGCGGTTTTCTCACCTGTGCCATTGAGCATCTCAAGCAGCAGATCGGGAATGCTGACGATCTTAGAACCTTGCAGGCAAGCATCCACGGCGTGGAAAAGAAACCGTTGCCGCACATGTTGGCGATGACCAATATGATGCTGCACGGCATCGATGTGCCTACTCACATTCGTCATGATAATACCCTCAGTCGCCCGCTCAAGGATTACAGCCCCAGGGAGCGGGTCGATATCGTCGTCACTAATCCGCCGTTCGGCGGTATGGAAGAAGACCGCATCGAGCACAACTTCCCGCGCAAATACCAGACTCGCGAAACAGCTGATCTGTTCATGGCGCTGATCATGTATCTGCTTAAGCACGACAGTGGACGGGCAGCCGTGGTGCTGCCTGATGGTTTTTTGTTTGGTGAAGGGGTGAAGACCACGCTCAAACAAGAATTGCTGGAAGCGTTCAACCTGCACACCATCGTACGCCTGCCCAAAGGGGTGTTTAGCCCTTACACCGGTATCGCCACCAACATCCTGTTTTTTGATAGAAGCGGGCCAGCCCGGGATATCTGGTTCTTCGAGCATCCTTACCCGGCTGGCTACAAATCCTACTCACGTTCGAAGCCGTTGACCATTCAGGAATTCGAACGGGAAAAGGCCTGGTGGGGCGGTTCGGAACGTAAAGGTCGCAAAACCACCGAACACGCCTGGAAGGTGTCTACGGTAGAGATCGCTGCGCGCAATTACAACCTCGATTGCAAGAATCCGCATGAAGTGGAAATCGACCACGGTGATCCTGAAGAATTGATGCAAGAATACCAGCAGATCGTCCAACAGCTCGAAGCCGCTCAAGCTGCGTTGAGACAGGAATTGATCAAGGCGCTGGGAGAAAGCAGGGGAACATGAATGACGAGACAACCAGCCATCATCGCCGTTCCATCCGGTTACAGGGATACGATTATGCGCGGCCAGGGGCGTATTTTGTGACCATTTGTACCCAGCAGAAGGCATGCCTGTTCGGCGAGATTAATAATGGCGAGATGCAATTGAATGAGGCGGGCAAGATGATCCAGGAAGTTTGGCATCAATTGCCAACCCGATTTGGCACGCTGGCATTGGATGAATTTGTCGTCATGCCTAACCATATTCATGGGATTTTGGTGTTGAATGGGGGTGATCATTTATCGGATGATCATGTGTCGAATAGAGGCGATCACAAGGATCGCCCCTACGCAACGCGAAATACCGACCGTAGGGGCGAATCTTGTATTCGCCCTGAATCTTGTATTCGCCCCCATCCGATGATGCATGCCCCTCCTCGCGGCACGTTGCCCAATACGGTTGGATGCATTGTCCAGGCATTCAAATCGATCACCACGCATGCCTATATTAGCGGCGTGAAACAACACGCCTGGCTGCCATTTGACGGTAAATTATGGCAACGCAATTATTGGGAACACATCGTTCGCAATGAACCGGATTGGAATAAAATCCGTGCCTATATCCAAAACAATCCATTGCAATGGGCACTCGATAAATTGAACCCGGTCTATGGGCAATCCAGGGGTGACGCATGAACCATCCTTACGACAATCGAGCTAACTCATTCGTCGACGAGATGGAGGTAACACCTGCATGGCCATTGGAACGCTATTTCGGTGCGGCCTTTGCCGCCCCCGATGGCATCAAGAAACTGCGTGAACTGATCCTGACGCTTGCGATGCGAGGCAAGTTGGTGCCACAAGACCCGAACGACCCACCTGCCAGCGATTTGCTCAAGGCAATCGAAGCCGAAAGACAGCGATTGGTGAAGGAGGGCAAAATCAAGGTTGCTGAACAGTTGTCACCGATCAAATCCGAGGAAGTGCCTTATGAATTGCCGCAGGGGTGGGAGTGGGTGAGATTGGGAGAGGTAGCTAATTACAATGGCAGAAAAAATATTGGATCAGATGAAATTCTCCCTAACACATGGTTGTTAGATCTTGAAGATGTAGAAAAAGATACGTCACGTGTGATTTATCGAGCTAAATTTTCAGAAAGACAATCAAAATCAACAAAGTCTATATTCAAAAAGGGGGATGTACTGTACGGTAAATTGCGGCCTTATTTGAATAAGGTGGTTGTTGCAGACAGTGATGGTATATGTACTACGGAGATCGTACCGATTATCCCATACGGTGGCATTGATTCCGAGTTTCTGAAATGGTTGCTGAAGCGCCCAATGTTCCTTGCGCATGTTAATTCACTTATGTATGGCGTAAAGATGCCGAGGCTTGGAACTTATGATGCAGTAATGAGCATTCATCCGCTACCGCCTTTTACTGAACAACGCCGCATCGTCGCTAAAATAGACCAGCTGATGGCACGTTGTGATGAGCTGGAGAGATTGCGTAACGAGCGTGAGCAGAAGCGGCGTGTTGTTCATATTGCTGCTCTCAAGCGTTTGCTCGATGTGGCGTCGTCATCCCCGCGCGGAAGCGGCGGTTGGGGGTATGCGGGCGAGGAAGCTTTTTCCGACGCTTGGCAGTTTATCACCCGCCATTTCAGTGAACTCTATTCAATCAAGGAAAACGTCACGGAATTGCGCAAGGCGATCTTGCAGCTTGCGGTGATGGGCAAGCTGGTGCCGCAGGTCCCGAATGATCCCCCCGCCAGTGAATTGCTCAAGGCAATCGAAGCTGAAAAACAGCGGCTGGTGAAGGAAGGCAAGATCAAGGCAACCAAACCACTGCCAGCGATCAAGCCGGAAGAAGTGCCTTATGAACTGCCAGAAGGGTGGGAGTGGGTTCGTCTAGGTAAGATGATAAAGTTGATTTCAGGCCAGCATTTAATACCGAATGAATACAACGAGAAAGGCGAAGGTATTCCTTATTACACAGGTCCCGCAGACTTTGGTTCATGTAATCCCATATCAACACGTTGGACTTATATTGAGAGAGCAGTAGCAATTAAAGGTGATATTTTATTGACTGTAAAAGGAGCTGGAGTAGGCAAGACAAATGTTTTAGCTGATAGTAAAGCTGCAATAAGCAGGCAGCTAATGGCTTTGCGTACGATAAAAATAAGCAAAGAATTTCTGCTTGTATTTTTGAAAAGTATTTTTAATGAACTCCAAGCACTTTCGGTCGGAATAGCTATTCCCGGTATAGGGAGGGATGATGTTTTGCTTAGGGTATTTCCCCTCCCACCCCTCCCTGAACAACGCCGCATCGTTGCCAAAATCGACCAGCTCATGGCGTTGTGCGATATGCTGGAGCAGCAGATCGATGCGGCTTCCAACAAGCAGACTGCCTTGCTCAATGCGTTGATGGCGCAGGTGTGAAACGCTGGGGTAACTACTCTTTTTCGGTTTCGATCGTTTCTGTTGTTTCTGAATTGGTAGTCGATTGCTGATTCTGGGGTTCAATCAGCTCAGTGAGTGCTGCCAGCTCATCCAACGGCGGCAGTTGTTCAAGCGATTGCAGGTTGAGGTCGTTGAGAAAAGTTTGCGTGGTGGCGTAGAGTGTAGGTCTGCCGGGTACGTTGCGTTGGCCGACTGCTTCGATCCAACCGCGCGTTTCCAGTGTTTTTAGGATATTAGTAGAAACTACTACGCCGCGGATATCTTCGATATCGCCGCGTGTTACGGGTTGCCGGTAGGCGATGATCGCCAGCGTTTCCAGCACTGCGCGTGAGTAGCGTGGTGGCTTTTGTGGACTGAGCCGGTCAAGAAAGACCTGCATTTCCAGTTTGCTGCGGAAGCACCAGCCACCGGCAACATTAACCAGCTCGATGCCGCTGTCACGCCATTTTTCTCGTAAATTCTCGAGTGACACCTGCAGCAGTTTGCTGCTTACTTCACCATCGAACAGTTTTTTCAATTCTGTCAGAGTGAGCGGTTCCTGGGTAGTCAGCAGCGCTGTTTCCAGGATTTTGATGATTTTGTGTTCGCTGAAGGAAGAGAGTATTTCAGAGGGCAGCGGCGGGTTGAGCTGATTTGACATAGATCGTTGCAAAGTTTTCGGATTGGTCAATGGCAACAAGCGACTCCTTGGCAAGCTCCAGCAGAGCGAGAAAATTGGCAATGATTTCTATGACTCCGGCCTCCTGACTGAATAATTCATCAAAGCGTACCACCTTGCCTCCTTGCAGCGCGCGCAGGATCTGGCTCATACAGGCACGTACTGAGATTTGTTCGTGGCCGATATGATGATGGCGGTTAACTTTGGCACGTTCGATCAGCGTGAGCCAGGCATGCCGTAAATCATCTACATCGACATGAGGGAGTTGCCTGGTTGTGACGTGGTCGATCGATACTTGCACCAGCGCAAAATCCCGATTGGCTTGTGGCAATTCATCAAGGCGCATCGCGGCCTTTTTCATCTGTTCATATTCCAGCAGCCGGCGCACGAGCTCAGCGCGTGGATCGGCTTCCTCTTCTATTTCAGAGACAGGGGGTGGCAGCAGCATGCGTGACTTGATTTCGATCAGCAATGCGGTCATGAGCAGATATTCCGCTGCCAGCTCGAATTGATCGGCGCGCATCATTTCCACATAAGCCATATACTGCTGCGTAAGCTCAGCCATCGGGATATCCAGGATATCGAGATTGTGCTTGCGAATGAGATAGAGCAATAAATCGAGCGGGCCTTCAAACGTGTCGAGAAATACTTCCAGCGCCTCGGGCGGGATATAAAGATCGCGTGGTATCTCTAATATCGGCTGACCACAGATCTTGGCGATGGGCTGGATATCGATCGCATCGTTCAACATGTTCATGCACAAAGATTAATTATTTTCTCAATTTTGTAAACAATGAAAAAAGAAGATATCAAGGAAGGTCTGAATAATTCCATTTCTAAATCAAATTTAACTTTGTCGGCTTCACCTTGCCGTATTATTTATACTGTCTGCAGCTCGCCTTCGTGTTATCTTTAATTTGGAAATGGAATAAGTGAGCGAGGCGGATATAGTGCAAGGCGCACGGAGCGCACAGACCAGAAACATATCATGTAGATAGACAAAGGGACGAGCATCGCACAACGAAGCAATGTACCGCCATAGTCACTTATCCGGGCCTCCCTTAGGAATAATTCATTCCCATTACCTCTCTCACATCGCGCATGGTTTCCTCTGCGAGTTTGCTTGCTTTCTCACAGCCATCTTCCAGGATATGCCTGACCAGTGCCGGATCTTCCTCATACATCTTGGCTCGCTCGCAGATAGGCGCTTGTTCAGCCAGGATGGCGTCAATCACAGGCTGCTTGCATTCAAGGCAGCCAATACCCGCGCTTTTGCAGCCCCATTGCACCCAGTTCCTGACCTCATCATTGGAATAAACGGTATGAAATGACCACACCGGGCACTTGGCTGGATCGCCCGGATCGCTGCGCCGTATCCGCGCCGGATCAGTTGGCATGGTGCGGATTTTCTTCACGATGCTGTCAGCATCTTCGCGTAAGCTGATGGTGTTGTTGTAGGACTTGGACATTTTCTGACCATCCAGTCCCGGCATTCTCGAGGCTTGCGTGAGGAGTGTCTGAGGCTCCGACAGAATGACTCTGCCGCCTCCTTCCAGGTAACCGAATAAGCGCTCCCGGTCACCCATACTAAGATTTTGCTGCTCATCCAGCAATGATCTGGCTTCTTCCAGTGCACTTTCATCACCCTGTTCCTGAAAGCGAGTGCGTAATTCGCTATAGAGCCTGGATTTTTTGGAGCCGAGCTTTTTGATGGCTAGTTCTGCCTTTTCTTCAAAACCAGGTTCTTTACCAAAAATATGATTGAAGCGCCGTGAGATTTCCCGGGTGAACTCGAGATGAGGTGCCTGATCTTCACCGACAGGAACCAGATTGGCACGATAAATGAGAATATCTGCACTTTGCAGCAGGGGATACCCCAGAAAACCATAGGTACTCAAATCTTTTTCGGTCAATTTCTCCTGTTGGTCTTTATAGGTGGGGACACGTTCCAGCCAGCCTAGCGGTGTAATCATCGAAAGCAATAGATAGAGTTCGGCATGGGCGGGTACCTTTGATTGAATGAACAGGGTTGCGTGCGCAGGATCGACACCAGCAGCCAGCCAGTCGATAATCATGTCCCAGGTATGCTGCTCGATTAGTTCGGGTGAGTCGTAGTGAGTGGTCAACGCATGCCAGTCAGCAACGAAAAATAAACACTCGTATTGCTGTTGCAAGGTGATCCAATTTTTCAACACACCATGATAGTGCCCTAAATGCAAATTACCGGTCGGGCGCATTCCCGATAAAACGCGATCAGCAAACATGCTATAAATCCTAAATTAATACATGGTTAATTGGAGATAAAATAAGAAAGAGCATTTGTTCGTCATTTATTTATGAAAGGTGAGTCATTTTGCGTTGCGAGATCAGACATACAATCCAAACACCCAAGCAATGAGCTGCTTCATAAGGGTAATAAATGGCAGGATGATTGCACCCAGCACGCCAGTCATCAACAATAACAATAAAATCATAAACCCATAAGGCTCGATTTTCGAGAATTGATAGGCAAGTTGGTGGGGCAGTAAACTGACAGCCATACGTCCACCATCCAACGGTGGTAAGGGCAATAGATTTAATACCATCAGAATGAGGTTAATTTCAATCCCAGCCATACCCATCAGAATCATTGGTTTAGCGTAAATGTTTTCTGGGAAAATCAGTCCCAGCTTGATGATCAACGCCCAGCAACAAGCCATGAAAAGATTAGCGCCAGGCCCCGCTGCTGCAACCCACAGCATGTCGCGCTTAGGGTGCCGTAACTGGTTGAAATTAACGGGTACTGGTTTGGCCCAGCCAAACAGAAAACCGGTACCCATAGTCAATTTGCCAATGATGAATAGCGTCAGTGGCACAATAATGGTTCCCATTGGATCGATATGCTTGAGCGGATTCAATGTGATGCGTCCCGCCATGTAAGCGGTCAAATCGCCATGTTGCTTAGCAACATAACCATGTGCCGCTTCATGTAAAGTAATGGCAAAAATGACGGGGAGTGCGTAAATCGCGATCCCAAGAATAATACTATCTAAGCTACCCATGTGCTATCCCAAATGGTGCGAGACTGCCCTTACCTGTGCGAACTAATTCAAGCATATCACCTGTTAAGTCAATTACGGTTGTCATCTCTACGCCACAAGGACCAGCATCGATCACCAAGTCTACCTGATGTTCCAGACGCTGCCGGATTTCCTCGGCATCATTTAGCGGTAGCTCATCCCCAGGCAGAATCAGGGTGGAGCTTAATAACGGTTCATCCAATTCTGACAGCAAGGCGTGGGCAACTGGGTGATCCGGTATACGTAAACCGATGGTATAGCGTTTGGGGTGCTGCAAACGGCGGGGCACCTCACGGGTAGCTTTAAGTATGAACGTGTAACTGCCCGGTGTGCACGCTTTGAGCAGACGGTATTGGATATTGTCTACTTTGGCATATTTCGAAATCTCAGCCAGATCACGGCATACCAGCGTGAAATGATGATGCTCATCAACTTGCCGTATGGCCCGTATGCGTTCCATAGCATCTTTGTTACCGATCTGACAACCCAGCGCATAACAGGAGTCTGTCGGATAAACGATGACACCGCCATCACGCAGAATCGTAACAGCCTGTCGTAATAATCTTGGTTGGGGGTTTTGTGGATGAATAGAAAAAAATTGTGCCATAATTTATTGAGATCCAGTTCTTTTGATATTTGATTGTAATGTAGCGCAAACTTATTTCAGTTGTTCACTGATGATTTATTTTTGCTCAATATTCCAATTGTGCCAAATGGGAATACATCCAGCTGGTAATGGTGGTAATTGACCGAGATCAAAATAGCTTTCACCAGGTCCATGATAATCAGAGCCACATGAAGCCAGTAAATTCATTCGCTGGGCATGATGTGCAAACAGTTTTATCTGGTCGGATGTGTGGCTGGGTGAGATAATTTCTAAACCCACACCGCCAAGGTCACGAAATTCGTGCAACAGTGCTTCCAGAACGTTCTTACCTAATTGGTAGCGCGCTGGATGGGCGATAACTGCCTGACCACCACTGCCGCGTATCCAGCTGACTGCATCATTTAAGGTTGCCCACTGATGTGGGGTATAACCTGGTTTACCCTTTACAAGATATTTCTTGAACACCGACCGAACATCTTTAGCATATCCTTTTTCAACAAGAAAGCGCGCAAAATGGGTACGACCAATTAATTGTCCTTCAGTATAAGTATAGGCACCTTCGAGGCTGTCATGAATGCCACAACGCTCCAGTTGAATGGCAATGTTACGCGCACGCTCCTCTCGTCCTGCTCGAATCGATGCCAGACCTTGCTCCAATGGAGGATATTCGGGATTGATTCTGAGGCCAACGATATGTAAGGTTCTGCCTTGCCACGTGACAGAGATTTCCGCGCCGTTAATAAGTGTGATATTTTTTTCACGTGCTGCAATACGAGCTTCAGCCAATCCTGTAACGTCATCATGATCAGTTAACGCAAGTACGTTGACACCCCGCAAAGCTGCATGCTCTATCAGGCGAGCAGGCGTCAAAAGACCATCTGAAACGGTGGAGTGACAATGCAAATCAATGTTGAGCATTAAATAGTGTACTTACAGGGCTTTTATACAAATAATAAGCACATCATAACAAATATGTAGCATGATAAAAACGATAAGAGAGAAAGGCTGATATAACTTAAAGATTATTCATCTCTAAGAAAAACAGAGGTTAAATTAAATTATAAGGAAAATGTATGAATAAACAAGCAACTATCTGGCATCACTTGTCTGCTGCACCCCATCGCAGCTTATTCCTGGTGGGTGCATTGCAGGGTGTGCTTACCCTTTTATGGTGGACGCTTGATCTGATGGGACGCTATGGCGTAATTGGCAATGCACCAGTATTGAGTCTGGCGCCAATCTGGGCGCATGCTTTTTTAATGGTGTATGGCTTTTTCCCTTTCTTTATTTTTGGCTTTTTGTTTACTACCTTTCCAAATTGGATGAATGGTGAAAAGATCAAACCGCGCCATTATCTTGCAACATGTATGTTTATGGCTGGGGGCGTGGCTCTGTTCTATGCTGGCTTGTACCTCGGTAAGCCTATACTGGTAGCCGGGATCGCAGTGATGCTGACAGGATGGGGGATTGCGATCATGGCGCTGTTACGAGTTTTGTTGCAGACACAAGCGCAAGATAAGCGCCATGCGCAAGTGGCCAGTGTCGCATTTATCTTTGGCTGGCTGGGTGTGGCTGCTTATCTTGTGTGGCTTTTGACTGATCTTTCGTTATTTCTGGATTTTTCACGTCAGGCAGGTATCTGGTTTTTCCTGCTGCCGATCCTGTTAACTGTTTCGCACCGTATGATTCCCTTTTTCTCTAGTCGGGTGTTGGAAAATTACGTAATTGTCAGACCTTATGCATTGCTCTGGTTGATGCTTGCCTGCTCAGCTGGCCATGGCCTATTGCAACTCATGGGGATGCCGCAGTATGTATGGTGGGTGGATCTGCCATTGGCTGGGTGTGCGCTCTACCTGTCATGGGCCTGGGGATTGTTGCGCAGTTTTAGTGTGAGTCTGCTGGCGGTGTTGCATATCTCTTTTGCTTGGCTGACTATAGCGATGTTGCTATTTGCAGCGCAGAGCCTCATGATGTGGCTGAACGTGGGGGAGCGCATCTGGTTTGGGCTTGCGCCCCTTCATGCACTAGTGATTGGTTATTTTGCCAGCATGGTGCTAGGTATGGCTTCGCGCGTGACGATAGGGCACTCGGGTCGCCCGTTGGTGCTGGATCATTTTACCTGGCTACTCTTTCTCGGCTTTCAGGCTACCGCATTGCTCAGAGTGCTGCCAGACATCATACCAGCCGTTTCCGCTCTTGCACCGATGCTTTATCTACTTGCCGCAGCAGTATGGCTCATTTGTTTCACACTATGGGCAGCGCGCTTTGCTCCTACCTACTGGCGGCCAAGGGTGGATGATAAACCGAGTTAATTAAAGAGAGAATGACTAATGAAATGGCAGCAAGATGAATTCATAGTAACGGATAATCGAGAAGATCTGGATATAGAAATGATCCATGATTTTTTGTGCAAAGCGTCTTACTGGGCAAAGCATATCCCTAGAGCAACCGTAGAAAAGTCAGTAAATCATTCGCTCTGTTTTGGGTTGTATCACAATGCAAAGCAGATCGGTTTTGCTCGCACTATTACGGATTGCGCTACGTTTGCCTATTTAGCTGACGTGTTTGTTGTGCCAGATTATAGAGGACGTGGCCTCGGCAAGTGGCTGATTTCTTGCATCCTTTTGCATCCGGAGTTGCAGGGGCTGCGCCGTTGGATGCTAGCAACCCTGGATGCGCACGGTCTGTATGAACAAAATGGTTTCGTGATGGTGCAAAATCCAGAATGGTTCTTGGAAATCCATAACCCTCACATATATACGCAGAGTAGTACATCTTAATGTTCAGTCTGACTTTGGCGAGATCATGGCGCTATTGATTGTGCTGGCATTCAATCATACGCTTCAATATGTCGTTACCCGCCAGCAAAGCATTATCCAAACGAAGGTTGTCTTGTTGATAGCCTTTGCTGGCGCTGGCTCGCAAACTCATTATCCTGGATCTCAAATTAACGACGCCGGAGACATTGTTTGGCTTGGCTGCCATTACCTTGGCTGTTGGTATAACTTATTGGTTAATGCGTGAACGTGATGATCATCTTTCTCGCAATGCTGTGAAAGAAGTGAGGGCTTGAAAACGTATACAGGGGCAGCAGCAATGCTCACTTTGCGTGTGCATGATGGCGCCGCTGCATTAGAAAGCTAGTACCCTTATACAAGCCCCGGTGCGTATGTGTCAACCGTTATACGGAAGCATCACAGTGGCGGCAACGGAAACCCTGGCTGCCCATTTTTTCGAAGAAGTCATGCTGCCGATTTATCTATGATTATTTCCTGCACAGGCTGCGCTCATATTATGAGTGACTATTTTCACAAGCTCGCCTCCGATTTTCAAAATTATTTGCATAAACAAATGCTAATATAGCGTACTCAGTAATCTGATGTTGAATACATCAAAATCGCCGTTATGGGCTATGTAGTCAATGGTCCCGATTCTCAACATGTCGAAAAACGGTGACATCCAAAATGATGGGGTTGCTGAAGAATCTCGGGAAAGTGTGCAATGGCATATCGAAACTCATTACGCGCCTTAGGCGCATATTCTCTGTCTCCGTACAAAGTGTCGCTTTGTGCGTAAGCATCGTACTTGTGTTGGGTTTGCGAAATGATGACTCACATAACTTTTTGATAAAGCCTTAATATTTCTTCTTTATTAGGTGTACCGGAATTGCTGGTACAAGGTTTGCTCTATGTCGGTTCCTTATGTTTCTTATTTAAGATTGAGTGTCATTGCTGCGGTAGTATTGGTTGGGTGTGCCTCAGTGCGTCAGCTTGCTGTTGATTATCCTACTGTGGAAACCGGTGATTCAAAAACACAAACAACAAAGCAGCGTCCTTTTTCGCCCGTTTCAGGGTTTTCAGTGATTGATGGTGATGATTATTATGTGCGTCTGATTTCTGAATTTGAATATAAAGGTGAAAACATTCTAAAAAAAGGCTGCACTAATATTGTGCCTTCTTATAAAAAAGGTGATTTGTCTTCAGCCTTGGTTTTTAGTGTGCGCAATGATATTTTAAAATTTAGCAATGAAGCCACTGGCTTTATATATCATTCGGCAGGCGGCAAATGTAATTTTAAATTTGATGCCAAAAAAATTAACCTGACTCCTTGGATGCGGCTGGACACCGGAAAAGAAACGCTGGTCGATTATAGTTTTTATTCGAGCGCTAACAGTGATGTCGATGTTTCAGGCTTAATTGGCGATGTTACAGCTGCCGGCAGCTTACTGTCTCTGACTGGTGTGGGTGCAGGAGTAGCTTTAATGGGGCAGTTTTCAGCTCAATGGCTTAGCAATAATCAGCAGCAACACGCCATTTTAAACAAAGATCAGCAGCAACACGCCATTTTAAACAAAGTTAAAAACAGCTCTGAATCATATTCTTTGCCTGTCATAGTCACTTATTCTGGTAAGTCGGGTTCACTCAATCAAACCGTATTTAAAGTTTATGCGGTTGCAGAAGGAGGCATCAATATTTTAAGTTCAGATACCCAGCCTTTGGGAGAGCTGAATATTTATCCCGAAATTATTCCTTCATTATTGCTTAAAATAAAAGGGGATGGTGCGCCCAATGCACGTGATTTGTCATTTGATGAAATTGGCTACTCGCCTATAAAAACAACGACCAGCGAAATAAAATTACTGGATTTAATTCAGCAATCTAATCATCCGTCTAAACCTAATTTAAAACCTGATTGGAGCAATTATGCTGATGTTGAAAGCAATTGCCGCAAATTAAAATTGGTGGTGAAAGATTTAGGGTTTAATAAATTTGATCGTAATGCTTTGATTTATTATTTCTTGCATAACAGCAATGACTGGAAAAATTACAATCTGGATCAAAAAAAATCCTTAAGCAGCCACTTAAACTCAGAATTGATAAGCAGTTACAGTAGCAAGGATTTTGGTAACTGTCTGGCCGATGATGATTATGCGGTAATGAAAGCAATGGGGCTTTCTGTCAATCTACCTTCTGATTGGCAGCAAACTATCGAGTCCAGTGAGAAAAAAGAGCGGTTGTTTACACACCTCAAATCAATTGAACGACAATTAGTTTCAGTATTAAAAAATTCAAATGAAACCGAAATGGAGCGGCAGATTTATCCTTTGCTGGCAACGGCAAAAAATGGCGATGGCACAGTATTACTGCAAAATCATTTGGGCGATTTTGGTCTTGAGCAAATGTTAAGTGTGCCCCCAGCAGCCGAAGTCAAGTCAGTCGAAGCTGCAGCAGTGCCAGCTACTATACCTGGCGAAGGACTTGTTGTTAGCGCACATCAACTGGTTCAGGTGTTTTCCGGCTTGTCTCTTGATGAGCTCAGCTGTGCCAGACCGGCTCCCAATCAACAGGTAAGTAATATAGGGATTTTACTGTTTACAACTAAAGAAGGTAGCCCCTGGGCTAAAGGTGGTGCAATGGAATTTGAGTTTGCTTCAGGAAAAATAAACCGGATTAGTTTTCAGTTGCCTAGCTTCAGGGATTTCAGGCAGGATTTGCTGAATCATCCCGAAATTGCAGGTTGTAAAATAGATTCTTCATTTGTTGATAAGCTGCACTAACCCTTTGGCTTCATGAGTGTATAGTTGATAACCCATTAGCAGTTCAATGTATGATTATTGGAATGTGACATTTTAGCTCACGGCTTTAAAGTAGAATTGAGGTTAATCGTTCTGGCACAGTGGCGTGCCACTTCAGCTTTTGTTCGATAGCGTTCGCCAAGGCAGCGGTATTACTCGGTTTACCATGAACGATAAAGATTCTTTCTGGAGCTTTATTGAAGTGTTTCAGCCAATTCAGTAAACCTGCCTGATCGGCGTGCGCGGCGTTGGAGCGCTTTGTTTTGCCACTCAGCCTCTTTTTCTTGAATATAGCCAATCACATATAAATTGATTATAATTTGTGAATGACCTATCCAGTATCATTTCGCCGTAAGGTATTATCCGTTCGAGAGAAGGATGGCC
>NZ_FNPJ01000010.1 GCF_900107265.1 Nitrosomonas sp. Nm33
TCCTTGATGGTGCCGGCTGGCATAAAAGTAAGGATTTCGATTTGCCTGAGAACATCCGTTTGTTATTCCTGCCACCGTATTCACCTGAATTGAATCCGCAGGAACACCTTTGGGACGAACTGCGAGAAAAATATTTTTATAATCGTGCATTTGACAGCATCGACGCGCTCGAGAATCATTTGGTTAATGCATTATGTAATCTCGAAAATGCCCCAGCTTTAATCAAAAGTATAACCGGCTGGAATTGGATTATTAATGCAGTTTCTAGTGCGAATTAGAATAATACGGCAAGGAGAGCCGACAAAGTCATGTTTGATTTAGAAATGGAATGAATACTGAATAATAACTATCTATTCAACGCATAATTAAGAAAAGCATAAGCCAACCAGCCTTCTGATTCGAAGTCAGCTTGCTTATGCTTGATAAAACGGACTATTGCCGGTTCTCAATTCGTTTGTACCAAGTATCATATACTTCATCAGGCCATAAAGACTTAATCCAGACGAGAATATCATCAATTTCCTGTTCTGTGAGTTTACCTTCCCAGCCAGGCATACGCCCTTCTCCGGGAGGTCCGCCCTTTAAAATAAAACGTTTTAATTCCTCAGTCGAATGATGCCAGGCATGCGCCGTGCCATCCAAAGGAGGCGGTGGGTACCGCCCGTTTTCCAGTGGTTTCCGCCAATTGGGTGTTGCTTCAGCATTTGGTCCATGGCAAACAGCACAATTCTCCTGGAAAATTGCCCGCCCACGAGCAATCTGGGCGGTATCAAAATTTCGCTCAACTATTTCAGTCTGGCCTTGCTGGATCTGCTGCAGAAGCTTATTGGCAATAGAAATAGAATCTGTACAGCCTGACATTAAAATAAATCCACTTATCGCTAATGTCAGCAGCAAATACTTTTTCTTTCCAGGCCGCATAAGAATATAAAAAAGCAAAAATCTTTTAGATTTTTAATGGCAAATTATCTGATTTTACTTATAGCTTTTTTATTTAGCGGGATAACTGCTGTAAACAGTGGCATCACGTCGTTGATCGCCTTTTTGCTTGACCAAAAGTACATCGTAAGGGTCACTACGCGTACCTTCCATACCTGGAGAACCATGGGGCATATCAGGAACTGCCAGACCAACTGCTTCAGGGCGTTCTCGAAGAAGCCGTTTGATATCCCGCGCAGGAACATGACCTTCAATGGCATAGCCGTTGACCAAGGCGGTATGGCAAGAGCCTAAAGAAGGAGAGATGCCTGCGCGCGCTCTTGCCTCTTTATTACCAACATCATGTGAATTGACAATAAACCCATTATCTCTCAGATGATCAATCCATTTTGAGCAACAACCACATGTCGGACTTTTATAAACTTCAACTGTTTCAGCAGCAAAAGTCGAAAATGCTGTCAATGCTAATGCACCAGCCACCATTGATTTCAACAAAAATCTGTTAATTTCTATTCTCATTTCATCTCCACATATATCTTGCCGCGCATCTGTTTGAAATGTCCAGGATAACCACAAGCAAAGTTAACTATACCACTTTCTGTAAAGTGCCATACGAGCTCTTTTTGCTCGCCTGGCAGCATATCAACGTAATTAGGATCATCACTGATGAAGCCAGGGTTTGAACGCATCATTTTGGCATGTTTTTTTAAATTTTCCATTGTATCAATGACCATTTCATGTCGTCTCATACCTTCATTCTTAACAAGAAATCTGATAGTCTCACCTTGCTTCACATTAATCTTGGAAGGTAAAAAACGATTATCCATTGTCTTTATTTCTATCATGCGTGTCACATTGGCAGGATCACCTGGCTTACCAATGACTGTAGGATTTGTACTATGGTGATTGTGATTCAAATCAGCAGATACACTCACCACCCAGAACATCAAAATCGAGAAGCATACCGCTACGAGCTTCTTCATATAATTCTGCCCTTTGTGCCTCCTATGATACAAAACAATCATTTTAAATCCAATTGTTAGAATGCGTTACTGTTTTATTGTTCCGGCTGTTAAACTATTTAGTCTGTTGCGACAATGGCAATATAACCAATAAGGTATTTTAGAACTTTCACACCTACGACATTTCTCATGATGGAACCCTTATCCAAAAAAGTGCAATATAACACCAACAAGCTTCGTAAACGATTACGCCGCCTGGTAGGGACGGCAATCGCTGATTTTAATATGATCGAACCTGGCGACCGAGTAATGGTGTGTTTATCGGGTGGAAAAGACAGCTATGCTCTGCTCGATATTTTGCGCAATCTCCAGGCCCATGCTCCCTTGGATTTTGAACTGATTGCCGTCAACCTGGACCAGAAGCAACCTGGTTTCCCTGAGCATGTTTTACCTGAATATCTCACTCAAATTGGCATGCCATTTCGCATTGTTGAGCAGGATACCTATAGTGTAGTCAAGCGGGTTATTGCTGAGGGAAAAACAACATGTAGTTTATGTTCCCGTTTGCGCCGTGGAGTACTCTATCGTGTAGCAACTGAATTAGGTGCCACTAAAATAGCTTTGGGTCATCATAGAGATGACATACTCGAAACTTTTTTCCTCAACATGTTTTATGGTGGCAAGCTCAAAGCAATGCCACCTAAGCTAATTAGTGATGACGGCCATCATATCGTAATTCGTCCACTGGCCTATTGCAAAGAAAAAGATCTGGCTGCTTACGCTGAAATTGAGAATTTTCCAATTATTCCCTGTAACTTGTGTGGCTCCCAGCCAAATATGCAGCGCCAGGTGATCAAAGAAATGATGCAACAATGGGATAAAAAATTCCCAGGAAGACTTGAGACAATGTTTACGGCACTGCAGAATGTGCAATTATCTCATTTAGTAGACAGCGCGCGCTACGATTTCCAAGGACTCAAACCAGATGGTAGCCCCGTTGCTGATGGGGACAAAGCTTTTGATGAGGAAATATTTGAACCACCCATTGCAGAACTCATCCCCTTTACCAAAAATAGTTTAAACGAAACAGAAAGTGATTAAACTACTCATCACTAACATTACTAACGCTTAAACTTGAATTTTCTGGGAATGACTGGTGGAACAAACTTAAAAGTTATAACTACTAAAAGCGCAAATACCACATAACTTGCTGTGAGCACGCCTTCAGGAAAATCATAATATAACATTCGATGTAACCAGTACTGTATAAAGCTTCGTTCTGCTTCGATTCCACGCAGCTCATACTCCCACCTCGTCAGTGGGCAAATAATACCTATCAGCGACTCACCCACAACAAACAATATGGCTGCCAGATGGGTGAGTCGGAATACAAGACTACGGACAAATTTCAAGTGCAGCCAGGCGCCAATCCAAATAAGAGGAAGACTGCCAACAACAAATAGCACGAACAAAAAATGAATAGCCAATATGATGTCGGCCAACTGCATTCTTTACAAAAATTTATAGCAAGGATTTCAGTATTTTTTCGACTTTATCCATGTGAATGCGACCTAAATGGGTATCAACAATTTCTCCAGAACGATTGATCATTACTGTATAAGGTAACGCACCTTGCGGATTGCCCATTGCCTCTGCTAGTGAAAAAGCATCAAGATCTCCCACTACGACAGGATAATTAATAGCAAACTCTTTACTAAACGCTTCTACCTTTTCTTTTTGATCGATAGCAACGCCTACCAGGATCAATCCCTGTTCACGAAATTTATCTTGTGTTTCAATAAAATCTGGTATTTCTTCACGACAGGGTGCACACCAGGTAGCCCAGAAATTTACGAGCAGCACATTTCCGCGCCATTGAGAGAAAGACTGCGTATTGCCTTCGATATCCGGCAGACTAGCAGCAAAGAACGATTCCGCACCCGCTTGCTTTTCAGTGCTGCTCAACTGTGAAGTCATCTGGTGGGCCTTGAATATAAATCCTGCAGTTATCGCCCCGAAAGCGATAGCAACATAAAGCATCAGCTTGCCTAACTTTGACATGCAATCTTCCCTTGTTGATAAAATAAACGATAAGACAGTTGAACTAAATCAATATCGCATCCAATACAGTAAGGAAATCTTCCTTATTGAGATAGCCAATAATTTTGATGTTCGGCACCTCGTCCCCTTGACGGTCAAGAAATAGAATTCCCGGTGGACCAAACAGTTTGAAACGTTTCAGTAGCGCTGCATCATCCGTCGTTCCAGCAGTCACATCTACTTGCAATAAAACCACATCTCTCAACCGCGCCTGCACTTTCGTATCAGTAAATGTGAAGCGCTCCATTTCCTTGCAGGAAATACACCAGTCGGCATAAAAATCCACCATGATGTATTTGTTTCTCGACTGCTGGATAACCTCTTCAAGCTCAGCAATCGTTTTTATCCGCTGAAATGGCAGATGGTCAGCTTGATCAAATCCAACTGACTGCGCCACTTCATTATTCCCGACACTGGCGATACTCAATTTTGAGAGCGGCTGCAGAATATCCCGGCTGCCAGACAATACACCGATCAAAAGGGCAACCCCAGTCAGTAACGCAATGACTCCTATGCCTTTAAGAAATTTTCTGGAACCAGATGCTCTTTCAGGTAACGGATCGATCGCATGCAGATAAATTGCTGAAATGATAAGTAGTGCTGACCACAACAACATATGAACGATCTCAGAAACCACTGGTGATATCAACCAGATAGCGACCGCCAGTAACAGCACACCAAAAACCTGCTTGATTGATTCCATCCATGAACCTGATTTGGGTAACAGCGCACCCGCAGAAAGACCTAATAATAACAGCGGTACACCCATACCTAATGCCATCATAAATAATGCCGACCCACCCAGTACGACGTCGCGGGTTTGGCTGATATAGAGCAGTGCACCTGCAAGGGGAGCAGCTACACAAGGACTCACGATCAAGGCAGACAATGCCCCCATGCCAAATACCCCAGATAAATGCCCACCTCTCAAGTGACCTGCTTCCTCTGAAAGCTTGCTCTGGAGAAAACTGGGCAATTGCAATTCATAAAAACCAAACATCGAAAAAGCCAGCATGACAAAGATCAGCGCAAAAGTACCTAATACCCAGGCATTTTGTAAGGCAGCAGACAGCATAGCACCTGACAGCCCAGCGGCAATACCTGCAATGGCATAAGCTATCGCCATTCCCAGAACATAAGCCAACGCAAGAACAAAGCCGCGCCGTTTAGTAAGATGCTGACTTCTATTAGCAATGATGCCCGATAAAATCGGAAACATAGGAAAAACGCATGGCGTAAAAGCAAGCAGCAAGCCTATGCCAAAAAAACCAGTCAATATCAACCAGAAATTACCACTCGCAAACATTTGCTCGATTTTGTAAGACTCAGTCTCAATTGCAGGCAATCCGGCAGGGGTTTGAAACAATTCAGCAGCTGCATCCACATTCGCAGCTGTTGCGCTACCACTAATCGTTTCAGCAACCGTATTCAAAGCTGCTTTGATTGCCGGCAGGGTGATATCCCTTTCTTTTTTGATCGGCGCATAGCATACGCCTACCGGCTCATTACAACCCTGATAAGTTGCGGCAAAAGAAAGCTGGTTTTCTGAAGATGGTTCTCGCTTTAAGGAAATAATTGCCTGGACAGGTTGATAGTAAACTTCCGTTTTACCAAAGGTCAGATCCTCCTTCATCTTGCCGGGTGGTAATGTAATTTTTTCTATGTAGATGCCATCACTTTTCGGCTCAAAGGCAATTTTGTCACGATAAAGATAGTAATCTTTTGCAGGAATAAGATTGGCAATGAGCGTGTGTTCATCACGCACCTCGATTGAAAACTTAAATGCCTCATCGGGGGGTAGCAACTCCTGTTCTGCTTGCCCAAAACTAGCACCTAATTTCTGCAAGATCGATAACACACTGGAGCGCTTTTCTTCTTCGGCGACCACATTTGTGCTAATAAGACAAAATAAAATCAGAAAAAATTGAATTAAACGCATAGCTGGCTCAAATTTGTTTTTTAATATTGTTAATTCAAAAATGATCGGTTACCTCATCAGCAACCCACTGCATGTATGCCGGCAATCCTATCTTTACAGGGACTGCAATAATCTCAGGGAGTTCATAAGGGTGCATAGTTTTGATGATTTTTTCCACCATGGCATAATGTTCCGCCAGTGTTTTGATTAAGACAGGTACTTCATTGCTTATTTCAGTCTCTCCCTGCCACCGGTATACTGAAGTGGATTCAGCCAAAATATTAATGCACGCTGCAGCCCTACTTTCAACGAGTTTTTGAGCAAGCGTTAACGCGCTTGCTTTGTCAGGAAAATTGGTAATAACAAGTATAACTTCCATTTATCTTCTTACACACAGTAAGCTCAAAAATCTTTTATACTAAACTCAAATTACTTTGACTAAACAGAAACCTATCAGATTTTAAATAATTGATAGAAATTAATATATGAGATAACCCCATATGATTAAAAGATTATTTTTATTAATTCAATTCCTTTCCTTGATTGCACCTGTTGGTATTTTCTTCACGTATATCATAATGGATGAAGGCGATCAATTCACTTATGAGCATTACTGGGTGACAGGGATGAGTTTTATTCCTTTTTTATTTACGCTGTTATTAAAGAGTATATTTCTAGGTACTAATAAATAATAACATTCTGACAAAACAGAAAATTAATAAATCCAATGTTTGAAGGAGCTTAAAGAAACAACAAGTAGAAATGATCTTTTAATAACTTATCAATGCGTTATTAAAAGATAGATAATTATAAATTTTCGCAAATACTACATCTTACTATCTGAACTCAAATTGATATTTATTGATTTAACAAAATCAAGTTTAGTTTAATGAATTAATTTATATCAATAAGTTTGGCATATCGCATTGTTATCATAAGTGATAATCCAAAATTTCATTTAATTTGTTCAAAACTAGCTCATCTTCACATTTTATTTAGCTTAAGTAATGTACTTTATATAAAGGCTAAGATCTAAATAAGCAAAAACAGAGAAGGAATTTATTAATGCAACAATTTTTACTGGCCAGGTTTATGCTGATATTTATTACTCTCTGGCCTCATATGACTGCCGCTAATCCAGCTTTAGCTGATGATGATCATTGCTTAAAAATTTCTGTACAAAATAGCAATCAAAAACATGAATTGAGAAAGCAGTGCAATGATGCCTCTCCTGATGACAATTCAAATGTGATAACACTTCCCTCTGACGCAATGAATAAACTCAAGATTAATGCTGGTTTCGGTTGGAGAATCTTTAATGGCAGCATTTACAACGGTAATAAAGATTACGCTATCGAACAAGTCATTATCAAGCTGATCCCCTCGCAGATAGTAGGTACATCTTCTGAAATACCGCTTGAAACGAAGGAATACACTATCGATTTGACAGTACTGCCCTTATCCAAAGGCGCACTTTCAATGTTTTTAGATTCGGATGGTGCACAAGAATTCGAATGGCGCTTAGTCAGTATTCTTGGACGAAAGATAAATACAAATTGACGACATTTTTTCTGCTTCCTCATTTTTAATTCACCATTTTCATTTTATTTCTTTACAACGGAGGGAAGTTCTATGTTTATTAAAAAGTTATTCAAGTAGCAAAAGCATTGCTGATCTGCTAGGACTAAAGATTATGTATTTGTAGCCGCTTATATCATGTTACTTGAACGGAGAATAATTTACGCAGATTAAGAAAAAGATAAGTGAGAGGCTTAGCTCACTAAACTTTAACCAAATAGCTTTTACTTTTATATTTATATTATATCGGCTCAATTAAAGCCATTTACGATGCAAGACATTGATTTTATATGAAAATAAATTTAATATTTAAATGAGTCTTTATTTTTATAAATTCTTTTGATACAGAGGGCCTTATGATGTTTACTAAAGTTTTATTAATTGTCGCACTAAGTTTCAGTATTTCCTGTTTCGCAGCAGACACGACAGAAAATATATCCAATTCATCCAATTCATCCAATTCATCAACAGACTCAAATAATCTGATACTGCCAACACAGCAATCTGATTCATCAACTAAAAAAGAAACCTCAGAATTGTCAAAAGAAACCGATTCAGGATCAGGACAAGGATCAGCCAATCCAAAAGAGCAATCGCCAATGGTTGATTACTGCAGAACACATACTTGTTAATCTAATAATTAGTTATAGCCGGAGGGATCAATGAAAAGGAAATTATTAAATAACTTACTATCTGCTGTTATTGCATGCTGCGCAACAAGTGCTTTTTCACAGTCACCACCTCATTGGGATCATGGAGAGCAAGCAACATGGTGGGCCATTCAAGATACCACTCAAGTGCCACCGCTAAGTTTTCCCTTTGCAGAATGCGGCGTAGGACAGCATCAATCTCCAGTCGATTTGGCCTCTGCAACAATTGATGAGACCGAGCTTAATTCGCTAGAAATTTCGTACCCTGTTGATAACAATCCGGTTTTCAACAACACCGGTCATGCAGTACAAGTCAATACATCGACTAATTACCCTGGGGCACTTAAGGTTGGAGAGGAATCTTTCCCGTTAATCCAATTGCATTTTCATGCGCCTAGCGAACATGTCGTGGGTAATACAAAATTTCCAGCTGAATTGCACTATGTTCATGTCAAAAATGATGGCAGACTTGTTGTTTTGGCAGTTGCGGTCAACCTAGGAGAAGAAAACCCAACATTCCAAACAATTCTAGATAACACACCTCATGCTGCCGGAAAAAACCCAAATTCCGGCTTGCAAATCAACCCTGCAGCATTACTACCAACACTTGATCAACCAATCAAATACTTCACCCTGGCCGGATCTCTAACAACGCCGCCCTGTAGTGAAGGTGTTCAATGGTACATTCTACCAAAAATGATCACTATTTCAGAAGCCCAACTTAATCAACTAAAAACCTTCTACACTGATAATAATCGCTTACCTCAGAATTTAAATGGACGATCTTTATTGTCAAAAGAATAATCCTTACCACTAGTTTTGCAGATATCTCAAAACTGAATAATCGGGTTATCGTTGAGAAGCTGTAATTCTAAACGGCAGTTTGGTGAAAGCCAAACTGCCGGAAATTTTTTAAATCACAATGACGACTTCACTGTCATAAATCAGGTAATCGTCAAATGCTCAATACCTTCATTGATGTTTTTGTGTTGCGCTTCTGAACCGTGCAGTTTGATTTGCAAGCGCAATTCATTCATGGAATCTGCATTTCTCAGCGCATCCTCATAACTGATCAGGCCAGCCTCGTAAAGCTCAAATAACGCCATATCAAAAGTTTGCATGCCGAGCTCTCGCGATTTCTTCATGATCTCTTTGATTTCATGTACCTCACCTTTAAAAATCAGATCTGAAATCAATGGGGAATTCAGCATCACCTCAATAGCTGCCACTCGCCCTTTTCCTTCTTTCTTGGGAATCAACCGTTGCGCGATCAATGCTCTCAAATTTAATGATAAATCCATCAGCAGCTGCGCTCGTCGTTCTTCCGGGAAGAAATTAATAATGCGGTCAAGCGCCTGATTGGCACTATTGGCATGCAGTGTTCCCATGCATAAATGGCCTGTCTCAGCAAAAGCAATTGCATGTTCCATCGTCTCACGATCACGAATCTCACCAATCAAAATGAGATCGGGTGCCTGGCGCAATGTATTCTTTAGTGCTGCTTCCCAAGAATTAGTATCCACGCCAACTTCCCGTTGCGTGATGACGCAGTTGATATGCTCATGCACATATTCAACCGGGTCTTCAATGGTGATGATATGGCCATAGCTATTCTGATTCCGGTGACCGATCAGGGCAGCAAGCGATGTCGATTTGCCTGAGCCGGTACCTCCTACAAAAATAACCAGGCCACGCTTGCTCATCACCACATCTTTTAGCACAGGTGGCAGACCCAAATCATCGAATTTTGGAATTTGTGTGGTAATCGTGCGGATCACGAGACCAACTCGCTGTTGTTGGATAAAAGCATTCACACGAAATCGTCCGATTCCTGCTGGATGAATGGCAAAGTTGCACTCCTTGGTCGCTGCAAACTCTGCTGCCTGCTTGTCATTCATGATGGCACGCGTAAGTTGCGCAGTGTGCTGCGGGGAGAGCTGCTGCTGGGATACGGGCGTCATTTTCCCGTCAATTTTAAACGCAGGCGGGTAGCCAGCTGTGATAAACAAATCGGAAGCCTTTTTGCCGAGCATTAAACGCAGCAAATCATGCATAAATTTTATTGCCTGCTCTTGTTCCATGATAGATTCTTAAACCCTTTCCTATTAGGCACATCAACCTCGAAAATTGTCCTTGTTCATTGCTTTGGCTCTTGCCTCCGCAATGGAAACGACATTGCGCTTCACCAGATCAGCCAAGTTTTGATCGAGTGTCTGCATTCCAACACCCTGACTGGTCTGAATAGTTGAATACATTTGCGCCACTTTTCCTTCCCGAATCAGATTACGGATGGCAGGGGTGCCAATCATGATTTCATGCGCTGCGACCCTGCCAGTTCCATCTTTAGTTTTCAACAATGTCTGAGAAATCACTGCCCGTAGTGATTCAGATAGCATGGCTCGTACCATTTCCTTTTCTTCAGCCGGGAAAACATCGATAACACGATCGATGGTTTTGGCCGCAGAACTGGTATGCAGAGTGCCAAACACCAAATGACCTGTTTCTGCCGCAGTCATCGCCAGGGGAATCGTCTCTAAATCACGCATCTCACCCACTAAAATAATGTCCGGATCTTCCCGCAAAGCAGCGCGCAATGCATTAGCGAAACTATGCGTATCTCTCCCGACTTCGCGTTGATTGATCAAGCATTTTTTACTTTCATGAACGAACTCGATCGGATCCTCGAGTGTTAAAATATGACCATACTGATTCTCATTAATATCATTGATCATCGCAGCCAATGTGGTTGACTTACCAGAACCGGTTGGACCTGTCACCAGCACTACACCACGAGGTTGCTGTGCAATTTCTGCAAAAATTTTGGGTGCTTTAATCTGTTCCAGTGTTAACACATTTGATGGAATCGTCCGCATTACTGAGGCTGCACCACGATGGGTATTGAATGCATTTACCCGAAAACGCGCAAGATTAGGTACAGCAAAAGAAAAATCGCATTCCAGATGCTCTTCATAGAATTTGCGCTGACTATCGTTCATGATGTCATAAATCATATCATGGACGTCTTTATGCTCCATTGCTGGCAAATTGATGCGCCTGACATCCCCATGCACGCGAATCATTGGCGGCATACCGGCAGACAAATGCAAATCAGATGCATTATTCTTGACCACAAAGGCAAGTAGTTCTACTATGTTCATTTATGTTCCCTAGATACTATGTACTATGAATAGGTAATACTGGTCTACACAAGCTTTTCTCTGGTTTTCCAGCTGAAAGTAAAAGCCTGTTTGTTCATAACGGTAAGGATAAATAAAAATTGAGAAGATATTAGGTAACTGATAGTTAACCTTGTCCAGCGTTACTTTTCCCAACTCGCACTATTTCATTGTTTTTTCATTGCCATTAATAAATCATGACGACAATTGCCACACGTCTGCAAGCAATTAAATCCCGTATTGCAGAAGCTGCCAGGAATGCAGGACGACAACCAGAGGACATTCTGTTATTAGCTGCCAGCAAAACTAATCCTCCTGAGAAGGTAAGAGAAGCCTGGGAAGCAGGACAAACTGTATTTGGAGAAAACTATTTGCAGGAAGGGTTAATAAAAATTCGCGCGCTTGCTGATTTACCCATAGAGTGGCATTTTATTGGCCCGATCCAAAGCAACAAAACAACGCCCATTGCAGAAAACTTTTTGTGGGTACATAGTGTGGATCGAGAAAAAATTGCTGTTCGCTTATCTAACGCGAGACCTGAATCACTCCCGCCGCTACAAGTCTGTGTACAAGTCAATGTCAGTGGCGAAGTTACCAAAAGTGGTGTTGCGCCCGAGCAGGCTGCAGAGCTAGCTGCTTTTGTCAGTCAACTCCCCCGCCTAAAATTACGAGGATTAATGGCAGTACCCGAGCTTACTTCTGCGACTGCACTGCAACGCGAGCAATTTGAAATAATGCGGAAGATCTTTGAGCAGCTCAAAAAGGATGGATTCGATATCGACACACTATCAATGGGCATGTCTGAAGATATGGATATTGCGATTGCAGAGGGTGCAACGATAGTACGGATAGGCACTGCCATTTTTGGACCAAGGCGTTATGCTATTCCTGAGGAGCTCGCTCCGCGTCAGTAACCAGTGCATGATATTTAGCTAATAATTGCTCACGACTCTCAATCACTCCTGGATTGGTGACAATACAATTGACGGGGCAAACCTCAACACATTGAGGCGTATCATAATGCCCCACACACTCTGTGCATAAATTGGGATTAATTTCATAAATTTCTTCACCTTGCGAAATTGCTTCATTTGGACATTCCGGTTCGCAAACATCACAATTGATACACTCATCGGTAATTAATAACGCCATCTCAATAACCTCAAAAAATCAGTTTTTCATTTTCTTGCGTAACTGCTCCGCAACAATGGGGTGCACGAATTTGTCTGCATTTCCTCCCAACCTGGCAATTTCTCGTACAATCGTTGCAGAAATAAACAAATATTGCTCAGATGGGGTTAAAAAAACAGTTTCAACATCTGGATAAAGACAACGATTCATTCCTGCCAGTTGAAACTCATATTCAAAGTCAGACACAGCACGTAAGCCCCGCAGAATAATGCGGGCATTTTGTTGTTGCAAAAATACAGTCAACAAACCAGCAAACCCCACCACCTTAATATTTGGATAATCCTTTAGCACTTCTTGTGCCATTTGGATGCGATCATCCAATGAAAAAAAGGGCGCTTTACCACTATCTGCAGCGACTGCTACGATAACCTGATCAAACAATTTTGCCGCACGACGTACTAGATCTTCATGACCACGAGTCAATGGGTCGAAAGTTCCAGGATAAACAGCCTTATCCATTTTTTTTCAATTTCAATAAGTGATAACAAACCTTGCCTGCCCGTCCACTGCGCCATACGAGCCATTGTTCATCCAGATCGACTATATGATCACTTTCAATATAAACCAAACCGCCTTCTGTCATATGTGAAGGAAGCCGCGTGATAAATTCAGGCAGCAGATCAAACTGGAAAGGGGGATCTAAAAAAATGACATCATATTGCCTCACATCAGAAGCAATAAACGCTAGCGCATTCATCTTCACTAATTCCACTTGAGTTGCATCCAGTTTCTCCCGGGTAGCATGTAATTGATGCATTATGCTCCTATTCAGTTCAACCATCACGACGCGCTCTGCCCCCCGTGACGCGGCCTCAAAACCCATCGCCCCACTCCCTGCGAATAAATCCAAACAATGCTTACCGGCTAAATCCTGTCCCAACCAATTAAATACCGTTTCTCGTATTCGATCAGGTGTTGGCCGTAAATACTTCTCATCAGGAAAAGTAATCACTCGACTGCGCCATTTGCCGCCAATAATCCGAACCTTTCCCTCACGCAACATAATCCAATTACATCAAATCCTGTTTTCTCTTGATTAATTATACTGAAGACTAGAGGTACTTTCTGGAATTTGGTAGAAATTCAGACTTCCTCTGGAAATTTCCTGGCATTTACTCACTCAGCTTCATTTAGAATATATAACACACAAGATCTCATTTTTTTCCAGGAAAAATATTCGTGTTCCTCTATGAACTGTTAATCGGCTTACGCTACACACGCGCAAAACGGCGTAATCACTTTATTTCTTTTATTTCCCTGATTTCCTTACTGGGTATCACGCTGGGCATGACAGCACTCATCACGGTCATGTCAGTGATGAATGGCTTTCATAAGGAAGTCCGCTCACGCATACTCGGTGTTGCCTCGCATGTTCAAATCAGCGGCATCAGCGGGACTTTAACTAACTGGCAACAAATTGCTGACACAGCGAGCAAGAATCCGCAAGTAATCGCTACAGCCCCTTATGTCAGTGCACAAGGCATGCTCTCGCATAATCAGGTCGTACGGGGAGTCATGGTGCGCGGGATTTTACCAGACTACGAAAATCGCGTAGCTGATTTCGCACAAATGATGGTGATAGGCGAACTTAATCAGTTGAAAGCAGGTGAATTCGGTATCGTCATTGGAGTCGAACTGGCGCGCAGTCTGGGTGCATTCCCAGGCGATAAGATTGTCCTGATCTCTCCACAAGGTCAAGTAACACCCGCAGGGATATTACCTCGTCTAAAACAATTCACTGTAACCGGTGTGTTTGAAGCCGGCCATAATGAATACGATTCTGGCTTAGCATTAATCCACATGGCGGATGCGCAGAAACTTTATCGCATGGAGCCCAACCAGGTATCTGGCGTGCGACTGAAGCTGCAAGATATGTTTCAGGCACCCCAAGTTGTCGGCGACCTCTCGTTAGTGATCCCTGCCAACAATTACTTCAGTGACTGGACGCAGCAGCACGCAACTTACTTCAGAGCTATTCAGATCGAGAAGCGCATGCTGTCACTGATTCTGGCATTAATCATCGCAGTCGCAGCGTTCAACATCGTCTCCACGTTAGTGATGGCCGTGACTGACAAGCAATCGGATATCGCCATCCTGCGCACCTTGGGTGCAAGTCCTGGCAGTATTATGAAAATATTCATTGTCCAGGGGACGTTAATCGGCGTCCTTGGTACGGTGCTGGGTCTCATTAGCGGAATACTGCTAGCTTATAATGTGGGAGAAGTAGTCGCGTTCATTGAGCGGCTATTTAGCATTCAGTTTCTCTCCCAGGAAGTTTATTACATCAGTGAAATACCTTCTGATCCCCAGTTTGATGACATCGTAACGGTAGCAGCGGTCTCCTTCACGCTTACCCTCCTTGCAACGCTTTACCCAAGCTACCGCGCATCAAAAGTTAATCCGGCGGAGGCGCTGCGCTATGAATAACACAGTCATTTCATGCAAGAATCTCTATAAAAGCTACTTTCAGGGCAAGCTCGAAGTACCCGTATTGCAAGGAGTCAATCTGACGCTGAACAAGGGGGAAATGGTTTCGGTGGTCGGTGCCTCCGGCTCGGGCAAAAGCACGCTACTGCATCTGCTAGGTGGGCTGGACTCTCCGAGCAAGGGGGAGATACTGCTGTTGGGACAAGATCTTACCAACATCAACGAAGAAAATAGATGTCAATTACGCAATCATTCACTGGGTTTTATTTATCAGTTCCACCATTTGTTGCCAGAGTTCAGCGCCCAGGAAAACGTTGCCATGCCGCTGCTGATACGGCGCTTGAATAAACGAGAAGCGATGGAGCGCGCAGCAGAAATGCTGCAGCACGTCGGCCTGGGTCATCGCCTTACTCATACGCCTGGTGAGCTTTCTGGGGGAGAGCGTCAGCGAGCGGCCGTAGCGCGAGCACTGGTGACCCAACCTGCCTGCGTGCTGGCTGATGAGCCTACTGGCAACCTTGATCGCCACACCGCCGAGGGGGTGTTTAATTTAATGCTGGAACTCAATCGCAAGGTCAATGCCAGCCTCATCATTGTCACGCATGACACCCATCTTGCCAATCAAGCAGAACGGGTTTTACAACTGATTGATGGGGTGCTGGTGTAAACCACTAGCCTTTTTAGTACAAAAGTGCCATCGATTTGGTAAAAGGCAGTATCTGATTTCGTATTGAATTTTTAACCTAAAAACCGTAGTTGGACGGGATGGAGCAATGGTGATCCAGGTGCGAGGCAAGGCGCGATGAGGCCGCAGGGCCGTCCCCTGCAACGAAGAGCAACGCCGCATTCGCGCCTGGAGCGACATATGATACACCCCGTAGCGGCATTACCATTCTGGTGAATGAGAAAATTTCGAAAATGCCTCTATATGTCATGGGGTTAGCTTTCCAATCAAGTGGTCAACTACGGTTTCTAGGTTTAATTCTGTATTGAAATCAATAAAAAAAGTATTGCTACTTTTCTTTGCTCAATCCATTCGATATAGACGAGGAATTCAATCGCTGATCGTTATTTCATTCCCTTTTACCGTGACCTGATATACAGGTTCATCTTTTTTCATGAAAGAGGTAATCGTGCCTAGAAGTGGACGCCCACCTACCCAGACCACCACTTTGCCGTTTGTGATATCAAACTTTGAACCGTGACAAGCGCAGGTCACTATCGTGCCCTCTAACGTGCCATTGCTAAGAGAGCATCCTC
The DNA here is from genome assembly GCF_900107265.1 of Nitrosomonas sp. Nm33. Lineage (GTDB taxonomy): Bacteria > Pseudomonadota > Gammaproteobacteria > Burkholderiales > Nitrosomonadaceae > Nitrosomonas. The sequence goes on from NZ_FNPJ01000010.1 coordinate 16,202, forward strand.
TGTGGGTGCACTTATCTCCAATCGCATAGAAATTTCCGCCCACCTTGGCGACCAGGACGCCTTTTCCTTCTAGCTCCACTCGCTTGAGTTGGCCTTCGCGAAATTCTGATATTTTCAATGTCGTCTTTGGCATTACTACCTCCGATCTTTCGCAAAAGATTGTCTTGTTTTTGATGGGTATAGGAACATGAGGCCAGAGTAACTTAATATTCATCTTTGCTCTGCTCTCAATTTTCAAAACCAATCCAGCTTTATTATTCCATTTCCAAATCAAAAATGACGCGAAGGCGAGCCGCAGACAGTATAAATAATACGGCAAGGAGAAGCCGACAAAGTCAGGTTTGATTTAGAAATGGAATTACATGATGATGCTAGGGAATTACTCATTACTAGGCAATAATGCATACGCATACAATCTATATCCCATTACCATAAACATCGAAAAGAACAGCCTTCCTTGTGATTTGGCTGCCGCGTTATTGATCCGATCACGGAAAAATTGCATCAAAAGATTCAGACTGGTTATTCAAACCAAGTTAGAAGCAAGTTACGTAGAAACGATAAGAATTCAAAAAAGTGAAAAAATAATGTCGATCAAGTTTGATCCTGTTTTTATCTTTTATGCATAACGCATGAGCCATGTTAAAATTTTTTGCAATCATGCTGTCGTTTCAGAGATGACAACAAAGCGGAGGTAGCTTGGCATAGAGCAGTAGCCAAAATATCGGCGCTATTCCAACTTGCTCTTGGCATACATTAATAATATGCTAATCTCAAGAGAAGGTAATGCTCCTTTTTCCCAATCAATATTAAATACATTGCGGAAAACAATTTTTTGAACTAGCGCTAAAGTTGGATACTAGTGTTAAATTGCATAAATAGGATTAATTATTTTTAAGAGTAACTAATTGTTTAATAAGTAATTAAATGCTAGAAAGTTATGATTGAATTAATGCAATTAAACACTAGAAGCTCAACTTCAACATGACTTCACTGCCCCAACTTGGCTGACATGCAATATCGCCAAGTTAAACTGCGAAAATCATCGGTCACGATGTGCTCGGCAGGGATACTTAATTCGCTCTTGTAAGAATTGTGCTGAAACGGATTTGAAGAACACACAAGTTTTTATTCTTTTACATTATCTCTCATCACACAGGCGACTAATTTTCACCTTTTCTCTCCAAGTCTGATACTTGTTTAGTTAGTCAGAAATACCCGTTATCTCATTTATCAAGAAATCTTTAATCCATAATAAAAAAACATATGAATGCCACCATTGAAAAACTCAGAGAAGCCTACTGCTCAGAAGGAGTAGAAGTCCCCGAAATTCTTTCTAACTGTTCGGAAAACCACGAAAAATACGATCAGCATCGCCAGATTTTTAACCGCCTATTCCAGTTCATGCCCATTGCTATTGTGCTGTGTGAGACTACTCAGCAGGTAAGTGTGGTGGTTAAATTTACCAGTAAATATGCCTTGCCTTTACGCGTACGCTCGGGTGGACACGATCATGAAGGAGAATGCTCCGGCACCGATACCATCCTGCTTGATCTCTCGAAAATGAGTAAGGTGGAAATTGACCGTGAGCGCAAGATTGCCCGCATACAGCCCGGCATACGCTTTCAAAGCCTAACTACGGAACTGGCTAAATGTGATGTAATGATTCCGCATGGCACTTGCGCCACAGTGTGCATAGCAGGCTACACCATGGGCGGAGGCTGGGGGCCCTGGACCCGCAAGCATGGCATGTGCTGCGAAAGTGTAATTGGCGCCACCCTGGTGCTGGGTGATGGCAGCATACGCGAGCTGAGTATGAACAGTGAAGATGCTGGCGACAGAGAACTACTGTGGGCCATAAAAGGTGGAGGCGGTTTCAGCTACGGTATAGTTACCGAGTTTGTGATTGAAACTTTTGACTTACCGGATGAAATGATCAAATTTCAGATTGAGTGGAATAAATACCACTATGTACCCGAAAACAAACTGTTTGCCCTGCGCGACGCCACACCGACCCTGAACGTGCTGCAAGCATGGGAAAAAGTCATTGCTTCCACCAAGCCAGACGCCAACCGGTTAGTCGGTACTAATCTGAAAATCGCTGCCAAACATGCTGGTGAAGGCGAGCACTTTAATCCCCATACTGTAAGCCACAACTGCGTAATGTATGGCTACTGGGAGGGAGATGAAAACAGTCTGCAGAAGTTTATAGATATACACTTTAGACACACTGGTACATATACCGGACCCAGTATTGAAAAAGCTGGACGCAAATACAAAGACTTACCCTATGGTGACCACTTGATGAATGATTGGGATCGTTATTCGTTTCACAATATGAATTTGCTGAAGCAAGGACTGGAGGGAACGCCATTTCCACCCGATTTGGACAAGCCGGCACCCCATAAAATCACCTCACGCTTAGTAAATGCAGAGGGTCTTGGCAAAGATGGGCATTACAAATTACTGGAGAGCCTCACTTCTCCGCTTGTATTACCCGGCAACAAAGACCTAGGACTATTTACTTACATTACCTTAGGCGCCATTACCGGTAACTATTACCAGCATGTGATTACCAAAGAACAGAAAGACAGAAGTGCCTTTCCTTACAAAGACAAGCTCTTCACCATACAATACCAAACCTGGTGGAATGAAACTAATAAAGAAAAGGAAGAAGGTGAAAATAACCATGTGTACACTCGCGTAAACCAGGCGCTCGACTGGATGGAGGTTTGCCGCGATTATGATATTCCCAATACTTCAGGCGCCTTCATCAGCTTCAAAGACAGTTCTGTGCCCACCAAAACTTACTTCGATAAAAGCTACAACCAGCTGGTAGAAATAAAGCGCACCTACGTAAAAGATCCCTATAATCACTTCCGTTCGCGAAAAACGATTATCTGACAACCGAAAACCGAGCCTGTCCCCTATTCTACGAATAAACATTAAATAAAATTTTTTGCTAATAACTGAGATTATGTAATGAAAAAAATCCTTATTGCTGTTTGTAGTTGTTTAATACTCTCTTCCTGTACATGGGTTAAGGTTACTTCCAAAGGCGAAGGCGTGCGCTTGGTGCAATCAGCCAGAGTTGTTCAGCCATGCAAAAAACTAGGGAAAGTTGAAACTAAAGTAGTCAGTAAAATAGTGTTTAACCGTGATCAAGAAAAAGTTGCAGGTGAACTTGCGGATCTTGCGCGTAATGAGGCGGCTTTGATTAACGGTGATACGATTATTCCTGTTTCGGAAATCAATGAGGGAAGACGCAGCTTCGATGTCTACCAATGTTTTCCAACTAGAATGTAATGATTGACACATTCATATCGATAATGTGCGGCGGTAATAAAAAATCCACTTTCCTCAGAAAGGGTAATAGAGAACAGATCACGGTTTTACTGGCAGGTAGAGGGTTTACCGCGAGCTGTTCCGTTATGAATGGGAGTCAGAACTGGTGAAAAAGATCCAGCGGGCAACGAATAGCATAACGCGCTGGACAATGAACGCTTCGCAGCATAGGTAGGGGGGCAACCCTGAGCTGACGGGCAATACCCGACAAATCTAGACAACCGCGCAAAGTAGTAGAAGCAGAATTCAGCAATCTGTTTCTCACATAACCCAAACCGTGGTCATCCCTTATTCTGATGTGGAAGTCTAATTTTAGCTAGCTGTGGAGGTTAAATGTCTAAAGATGAGTTAACTAATCAATTTGCAGACTACATCGCAATGGCGGCGAAGGTCTCACTTGGTGTTGTTCCGTTTGTAGGTTCGCTTCTCGCAGAACTCGCCGGATCGGTGATACCCAATCAGCGAATAGACCGCATAACGAAATTTGCACTGGTCTTAGAACAACGGCTCTCAGATTTGGAAAAGGACAAGTTGCGTGATCAAGTTAACAATCCGGATTGCGGTGACTTGCTAGAAGAAGGAATGCGGCAAGCAGCCTCGTCGCTTTCCGACGAACGACGACAGTATATCGCAAATCTAATCGCCAACGGTATTTCAAGCGACGAGATACAGCATCACGAATCGAAACATCTGCTTAAGTTGCTAGGCGAATTGAGCGATGTCGAAGTTGTTTGGCTTCGATTCTACGCAGACGAAACAATCAGAGGCGATGAGGAGTTCAGAGAAAGCCACGCAGCTATTCTTGACGTCGAACCAGCTCATATGAATTCTCCTCAATCGGTGCACGATAAAAACTCGCTAAAAAAGAGTTACAAGAACCATCTCGTCCGTCTTGGCCTTCTGCAGGAAAAATACGCCGTCGACACACAGACAAAGCAGCCCAAGATTGACAATCAAGGTCAATTGGAGGTTAAGGGTCATAGTCTGACCAGTTTGGGCAGACTATTGTTGCGATCCATTGGATTGCCAGATGGATTGAGCTAACACTTACAATTCAAGACAGTATCTGCCCCCATTATTGCTACAGTATTGCTATACGGATAATAAAGTCCGTCTGGGGTGCGAGAAGATTACTTATCCTTAATCTGTTGGATTTGATCTTCTCGCACCGTTTGTCATTTCGGCGCAGCCGATTATTTCAGAGTTACAGTGCGCGTTGCCTGTCCCCCAAAGCTGCTTACGAACGGTAATGCTTTGCGGATTCGTCGGCCACGAAAATTGACCGCTGTGCTTGCCACCGCCGATGTTCGTCAGCGTCCCGATCGGCGCGCTGGATAGCGACCGTATCCGTAGGCGTAGTACCCGTCGAATTTATCAAGATATCTAAAGCGGGACTTGCTCCGACGACTTGCAGCGCGATGTCCGGTTTGCCATTACTATTGAACCTAAATTCCAACTGAGGAATTTAGGTTCAATCATTCAGCACTTGCAATACAAGACAGTACCTGACTCCATTGTCTTTTCAGGTCTGTCTCCCTTTTCGTTTACAGCGGTGTTAAGAAAGATACGCCGTTAGCACCTACCGCGGAGCCGTTCTGGAGACGTTGTGCAAACCGACTCCCTTCCGTCTCGCTCTCGTCGCCGAAGACGCGCGCCACCCTTCCTTTGTGGAAGCTCGACAACTGCTTGCCAAACGGAATAACGCAACCTGCCTGGTCACCATACCGCGCTTGATGCAGCTTTGGCAAGTCGTACCAGGGAACTGTAGGCTTGGTGTGATGAGCGTTGTGATAGCCGAAGTTGAGCGTAAGAAGATTTAGCCACAGGTAGTTGACTGAAATCAGATTGCTGAAGGTATGAGATTCCTCATAGTCCCGATCGCCCCTGCGCTTCATCAAGTCAGCGTGATGATCGGCTGCCAGCATCAGGCCATAGTTATGCTGAAGCGCATCCATGAAGCGTAAAACCGTCAAGAAGATCGTATAGGCAAAAAGGTAGCACAGGTATGCCGCTGGTGAATAGAAGAACACCACCAGCAGCAGGCTGAACCTGACCACAATGATCATGGTAACCCGCAGCCGCTGGTCCTTTTTGTCCTTAAACAGGAAGGGCGCAAGCATGAGTGCGCCATGCATGAGGAATTCTACGGCGGGCACATACAGCCACTCCAACGCCTGCACCATCTTGCATTGAACCGGATGGCGCGCGAGATAGCCTCTGTAATCGAACGTTGTGATGTCCGCGTTATTCACGTGGTGCTGCATGTGATTGGCGCGCAAATCCTCGTAAGTTCCATAACAGCCGCCAGTAAGCCAGTTTAACGCCTTTCCCAGCATAGCATTGTGATGTGGCGATTTGAACAGGGTATTGTGCCCGCAATCATGGATCATATAAGCGGCAATGACCATACCGTGAGCCATCGCGAGCGTGCCAATAATCATAAAGGCCGAATTCAAGGATAAAATAAGCATCGCTCCGCCAAAATAAGCTAATTGGCAATAAAGCAGCGCTGAAATAGTTGGGCGCAAACTGCCCTTGTAACGAAACCAGATTTTCTCTATTTTATGAATCATATCCAGCAGCCTCCTTTTTGGTGGATCCTTAAACTCACAGAAATGCCTCTGTAAAAACAATTATACATGCAAATTTACATGTAATAAAGCGATAACATCATTCCGAATCGACAGAATTGGATTCCAAAAATGCAAGTAAAAATCAAAGACCCGACTAAACCCAAGAAACAACCCAACCCTAGGCGCCGCCAGTTCATTCAGCTCATTAACTGTACGGATCAGTATTGGATGGAAATTCTGGGAAACAAACTCTTCCATGATCTGAACTACTATGACCTCTTCACGCAAATGTGGCTGAGGCACAACGATACTTTTTACAAGTCCGAACTGCATCGGCTCATGCCAAATATTAGTCAGCGAACCGCTGTCAAATATGTTCAGATCGCTATCGATCACGGTTTTCTCATTGAGCATACAGACCCACAAGATCTGCGTTCGAAGCGGATTACGATGTCTGCCGATCTCAAGCGGAAAATTGAGCTTTTCCTGGATTATGCCATTTCAGTGTTCGAAACATTTCCGCCGCCGGATTCTCAGCCGCCCGATTCATAACAACAAAACAAGCGGTGTCTCGCCAACCCCGGTAGGCTGCCAGCCGGGGTTATCGAACTTCAGCGTCGTACCTCTGGCCAGCGCGGATGACGTTGTTTTGCCAAAACATAATTGAAATGAGCGTGGAACTGGTAACCTATGATCCTAGTTATGAGAGGGTTATGCGCGAAATTCGTCGAGCATTTTGGATGGAAATAATAGGGACAGACCGCGGTTTTACTTGTAGGCAGCAGACCTACCGCGAGCTGTTCCGTTATGAATTAGAGTCTAGGCTGCTAGATGAGATCCGGCGGGTAGCAAATAGCACAACCAAATAGCACAACATATTGGGTTATGAACGCTTCGCGCTACCGATATCGGCGACCCTGAACTAACGGGCAGTGCCCGGCAAATCTGGACAACCGCGCAAGGTGGTAGAACCAAAATCCAGCAATTTATTTCTCACATAGTCGTAAACCGTGGGCTGTCCCATATTCTGCTGCTCTATTAATTTATCACGCCGCTTTTTATTGTTCGAATTGGTAGCGGTGTTAGATAGTGTCGTCACAAGATATAAAAAATAGCATAATTGGCAAATTACCAATTTCTAACGAGAAGATTTGCCATGATTTCAACGAGTGCAGCGTATCGCAGACATGACATTTCAGATGAAGTTTGGACGTTATTAGAGATGTTTAGTCCCACGGTGTGCTGGAGTAATATACAGCCAGCTATTGACGGAGGATTTATGGGACAGATACTGCACGGAAGCGCCCGCACGATGGAGGCGGTGCGTCGAGCGATACAACATAGTCAAGAGAGCCTGAGTGTTCTGGCCAAACGGCACGGGATCAATCCCAAGACTGTGGGAAAATGGAAAAAGCGGTCTTTCGTCCACGATGTGCCGATGGGACCGAAGGAGCCGGCCTCGACGGTTCTGACGAAAGAAGAAGCCATGTGCGTGGCTTTTCGCCAGCACACGCTGTTGCCTCTGGATGATTGCCTGTATGCGCTTCAGCCGACCATTCCGCGCCTGTCGCGTTCGGCATTGCATCGTTGCTATCAGCGCAACGGCATCAGCCGGTTACCGGACGTGGACGGCGATAAGCCGGCGAAGAAAAAGTTCAAGAAGTATCCGATCGGCTACTTCCACATCGACTTGGCCGAAGTACGCACCGAGGAAGGAAAGCTGTATCTGTTCGTTGCTATCGACCGCACCAGTAAATTTGCTTATGCAGAGCTGCACAAACAATCCGACAGGAAAATATCAACGACATTCCTGAATAATCTGGTAAAAGCCGTTCCCTACAAAATCCATACAGTCCTGACAGACAACGGCAGCCAGTTCTGTCACCCGCCGCGTTACAGGAACGGCCCAACAGCAAAATGGATTACGCATATGTTCGATCTGTGCTGCAACGGCCACGGTATCGAGCACAGGCTTACCAAACCCAAACATCCCTGGACCAACGGACAGATGGAGCACATGAACAGAACCATCAAGGAAGCCACGGTCAAGCGCTATTACTATGCCTCCCATGACCAGTTGAAGGCTCACCTGCACAGATTTCTGATGGCTTGCCACTTCACCCGCAGGCTCAAAACACTCAAAGGCATCATCCCTTACAAATATATCTGCAAGCTATGGACAAAAGAGTCGGAACGATTTAACGTCAACCCATTCCAGCACACCGTGGGGTTAAACACCTAGGTCAGCTGGCAAACTAAATAACATTCCTCCATACCCTGCGTGGGGTTTCTTTTCCCAATAAAACCTGTAAACTGAGAAATCGTCAAACAAGTAACGATGGCGTCATTACTTAATTTTGTGGCTATTTCCGGATTGTAGGGAATGCCATCTCTTCCCGGTGAATTCAAGAGAATACAGGGATAAGCCTTTGTTTATTATTCAATAATACAGGCTACAGATGCGTACTTGTTTTACGTACTAAGTCAGTAAATTTAGGAGGAAATATGGATGGCCGGTTCCATTTCGTTAATGGCCTGTCATGAATGCGATTTACTGTTGCGCGTGGATCATTCGTTCGCAGAGGGAGTAGTGAAATGTCCTCGCTGCGCTGCTGTTCTGCTTAAACATAAGCGGCACAGCCTAGATTTAACCCTGGCATATACGATTACCGGTTTGATTTTATTTGTGATCTCCAATGCCTTTCCGATTATTGACTTCCAATTTGAAAGGCAGAGCACAGAAACTAACTTGCTTTCAGGAGTCTGGGAGCTGCTCGATCAGGACATGTACTTGCTTGCAGGTCTCGTATTTGTTACCACCATCCTTGCACCTTTCACCCAGCTTGCCACTTTGCTCTATGTATTTTTACCACTAAAGTTCAACCATATCGCGCCATATACAGTTGAGGTATTTCGCTTTGCATCAGCGCTTAGGTCCTGGAGCATGATGGAAGTCTTCATGCTTGGTATTCTGGTTTCCGCGGTCAAGTTAGCTGCCATGGGGACGATTGTTCCTGGCATTGCCCTGTGGTCCTTTGGTATTCTAATCTTTGTGCTGGCGGCGGCCACATCCAGCCTCAACCCGGATCTGGTATGGGAAAAGCTGGGAGTTAGCCAGTGAACGATCAAACTAACACTTGGATTACTGCAGCTGCAGTCGGTCTGATAAATTGCCACAGCTGCGGCCTGCTGCATAAAGCGACCCCGGTGCATGGTTATTGCCACCGTTGCGGTGCATCTTTGCATTTACGCAAACCCGATAGTCTGTCACGGACCTGGGCTTATTTGCTTGCCGCCTATATTTTGTACATCCCAGCCAATGTATTGCCAATTATGACAACTACCAGTCTGGGATCGGTCCAGTCGAATACGATTTTAAGCGGCGTTAACTATCTTCTGGTCTCAGGTTCGTGGTTAGTGGCCTTGATCATATTTATAGCCAGCATTTTTGTACCTGTACTGAAGTTGATTATTCTCAGTTACCTGGCGATTTCTGTTCAAGTGCGTTCTTCATGGCACCCTCGGGAACGAGCACGACTCTATCGTCTGGCGGAAATCATGGGGCGATGGTCCATGGTCGATATCTATGTGGTGACATTGATGGTGGCTTTGGTCAAAATTCAAGGATTGGCTGATATCGATGCAGACATCGGCGCTGTTGCCTTTGGGGCGGTTGTAGTCCTGACGATGCTGGCGGCCATGTCATTCGATCCCAGGCTGATCTGGGATAACGCAGAGAAAAATAATGAATGAGCAAAGCTTAAATGAAAAACAAACCAGCGACCTGCCGGTAGCGCGAGTGGAAACCCGCAGTGGAATATCCATAGTCTGGCTGATTCCACTGGTGGCATTGCTTGTCGGTGCATGGCTGGCTTATAAAGCGTGGTCTGAAACTGGCCCCACCATCACGATAAACTTCAAAACTGCAGAAGGACTGGAAGCGGGTAAAACTAAAATCAAATACAAAAACGTCGAGATTGGCCAGATCCGGTCAATCGAACTGAGCGATGATCTGTCGCACGTTATTGTCACCGCTGAATTGGTCAGGAATGCCAAGCATTATGTGACACAAAGTACGCGTTTTTGGGTGGTTCGCGCACGCATTGCGGCAGGTGAGGTTTCCGGACTGAGTACGCTTTTATCTGGCGCTTATATCGGCATAGATCCCGGAAAAGAAGGCGACAGCGCGAGGCATTTCGTCGGGCTGGAAACCCCGCCAGTGTTGACAGATGACACACCTGGAAGTCATTTTTTTCTTCGTGCTGACAATCTAGGTTCTCTGGATGTCGGGTCGCCGGTATATTACCGTATGATCAAAGTGGGTCAGGTGATCGGCTATCGCTTCGCTGAGGATGGTCAATCGGTGGAGATTGATGTATTCATCCATTCACCCCATGACAAACAGGTCAATTCCAATACTCGTTTTTGGAATGCGAGCGGCCTGGAAATATCTTTAGATGCCAATGGTATACAGATAAACACTGAGTCATTGGTCACTGTCATGATGGGCGGCATCGCTTTTGAGACTCCAAGAAAGCTGAGTCAGGTAGAGCCCGTTGCCAAGGACCGTGAATTTGTTCTGTTCAAAAACCGTGAAGCTACTATTCTGGAAAATCCTACACTTAAGATTGAATATGTATTGCATTTTTCCGGTTCGGTGCGTGGCTTAAGTTTGGGTGCGCCGGTAGAGTTCAGGGGAATCCCGGTCGGCGAAGTGATTGATATCGACATGGAATTCAATGCAGAATCCAACGAGATCATGATTCCAGTGACAATAGAATTTATACCTGAAAGCATAATATTCAAAGGCGTTCCCAACCAAATAGAGTTTATCCGCAGCCATCACAAAACAGTTATGAATGACTTCGTCAAACGGGGAATGCGCGCCCAGTTAAAAACTGGAAATTATATGACAGGTCAGTTGTTTATCGATCTGGATTTTATTCCTGATGCACCTATCGCAAGCATTAATTGGGAAAAGACACCTCCCGTGTTTCCCACTACGCCAACACCCTTTGAGGAAATCAGCACCACGCTTACCAGCTTGATCAAAAAACTGAAGAATCTTCCATTGGAGAAAATTGGAAGTCAGCTTCAGGACACAGTCATCACATTGACGTCGACCATGCAGAAGACGGAGCAATTGGTTCACGCTCTGAATACTTCTGTTACGCCGGCGATCACTGCGACATTAGATGAGACCCAGAAGATGCTTTCCACTGTGGAGCAAACAATTCAAAGCGACTCGTCCACGCAACGTGACCTGCAAGATGTGTTCGATGAATTGTCAAAAGCCCTACGATCCATCCGTATCATGGCCGATTATCTGGAACGACATCCTGAGGCACTCATTCACGGCAAACGAGAAAATTAATGATACCTCCATCCCTTGTATTCCGTTGTCTAGTCATCTTGGTGGCGTTATTGGTGACTGGATGTGCAAGTACGCCTACTTATACGTTTTATACGTTAAGTGCCATGCAGGCAGTAGATGCAAAACTTCCAACTGTTTACCACAGCAATAATGCCACTATTTCAGTAAATCTCGTTTCGTTTCCATCCTATTTAGATCGCCCGCAAATCGTTACTCGGCCTACGGCGCATACGTTGGTAATCCATGAATTTCGGCGCTGGGGTGGATCGCTGGAAGACGATTTTGTGCGGGTACTTGGCGAAAACCTGTCAATCCTATTGAATACTCAACATATTTTTTTGCCACGACAAAATGCGCCGTTTACTATCGATTACCGCGTTGCTATCGATGTTAAACGATTCGATGGAAATCTGGGCGAGCAAATCGTCCTTGATGTCGACTGGATGATTATCACCCAAGAAAATAAAGAGCGCGCAGTGATCAGAAAATCAGTGATACGTGAAGCCGTTGACTCGAACGATTATGAGTCTCTGGTATCGGCTAAAAGTAAGGCTGTAGAAAAATTAAGCCATGAAATTGCTGATGTAATCTGGAAAATCCAGAGTAATTAATCCCTATGCTCTGAAAATGGAGTAGAAACTAATTCTTGTGTCTGTCACATTTTCCAAGTAGTAAAAAACTGATTCCCCAAACTAGATATTTAGTCCCACGGTGTGCTGGAATGGGTTGACGTTAAATCGTTCTGGCTCTTTTGTCCATGTTTTGCAGATATATTCGTAAGGAGTGAGGCCCTTAAGTGTTTTGAACCTGCAGGCGAAGTGGCAAGCCATCAGAAATCTGTGCAGGTGAGCTTTCAACTGGTCGAGGGAGGCATAGTATAGCTAAACAAGATAATTATGATTATTATGGAAAGCATGGCATATTCGTTGGATTTCGCCGTAAAGTTCTGTCTGTTCGAAAGAAAGAAGGACTTACCATAGCGGAGGTGGCGGCCCGGTTTGATGCTGGTGTGGCAAGAGTGACGCGCTGGATTAAGAACATCCATCGCAAGCCCCAAGGGTTCAGGAGACGCAAAATTGATCTGGAGGCGCTGCGCCAGGATATTCTCGATTACCCCGGTGCTTATCCGTTTGAGCGGGCAAAGCGTCTGGGCGTCACGCAAAATGTGATTTTTCTTGCTCTCAGGAAATTAGGCGTATATAAGGGGTCAGATACTGTCTTGCAATACAACATCTAACTTTTTTCTGCTTTTTTAACAACCAGACTGACAGTAGCGTAATGCAACCCGAATTCGTCACGATTTGTTTCATTGTATAGTCACCCGTTTGATAAGCTGTCGCATTCCCTTGGATAAATTCGTCTCCACCGTTTCCACAACGATATGATAGTAATTATCCATCAGACAATACGCATAACAAATCCAATTAAATCGTTTATAAACATGACCGAACAACGCCAACCAGGAAGCGCGATCAGAATCGTCCAGATAAATCCTTCCCCCGACGATGTCCTCGAGACATCACGTGAATACAAGCCACCGGACACTTCAATTCTTAGAACAGTCTTCGACATGTACAAGGTACCAGAACAAAATATCTATGCCTCTTCTATAGTTAGTCATCCTCTGCACACTTATTTAGTCGTCCCTGAAATATCATCAATCCATTGAAGATATTGATATTGAAAAAAGAACGAGAATGTTGTGACGGCATTGTGGTCGGTTTGAACCGCTAATTAGGCAAATAACACGCAACGCCTATTCTGGGATTTCAAGCTTCTTTACGGGCTTGTGGCTGATGGCCGGCGGGAACGTGACCTCGCCGTTCGGAACTTTAGCACCAACCGGCCACAGGTGGAAAATAATACCGTCGGTCTTTGACGCGGCCTCTGCAATCTCTTTCGCTTTCTCAGGGGATACATCAAGCACCTGCACACGCCCGGTTGCAATCTCTTCCGCGTGGTCGTGGAAATGCTTATTCCATTGCTCCAGCGTCACGCTCGAGCGCGCAAGCTTCTTGTCAATGAAATATTCGATCTCAACCAGTTCGGCATTCGGGTCGGTAGACAGAAAGACCATACACTGCAAGATCTCTGGCTTGATCGGCTTGCAATAATGGTGATATGGACCGTGTACCGTGCCGTCTTCATGACGATGGGGCGCAATTACATGAATGTTGTAGCCCTCCGCTGGAGTTCGTGCCTTCTCCTGCGCTACCAGAGGCGTTGTCATACAGCTGGTCAAAAAAATCGCCACACCAAATGTTGCTACAAGATGAAAGTTTCTCTTCATGATCTCCTCCTTTCTTCTTTGTTGAACGGCGGCCTAACATTCTGCTTGAAGGATCGGCGCTTTATGCCACATCCCTCTTGAAGCAGTGGCTAGGCAAAAACACACAATACAAGCTAGACATTTCACCATGGGCTATCCATGTATTCGTGTATAAAGAGTTAGATACTATCTTGCAATATAATATCTAATTTTTTTCTGCTTTTTTAATAACCCGGCTGACAATGGCGTAATGCAACCCGAATTCATCCGAGATCTGTTTCATTGTGTAATCACCCATTTGATATGCTGCTGCAATCCCTTCATTTCTGTCGCTAAAAGCTGAATAATAGGAAAGCGGCTTGGCTTTTGCTCTTCTCTGAGCACGGGGAGCTTCACTGAGATTTTTATCAGGTGCCACATATTGCTGCATTTTTTTGACAAATTCATCATTACCAAGATAGATTTGCCCACGTAGAGCATCCCAAACACTCGGTAATCCTATACCCGCTCTAACAAAATTTACATAGAGTGGCTGTGACCTGTAGTGAAGTTCGTGAACGATATCTTATAGGTTCCGCCAACTTTGACATCTATGTGGTGAACCTTGCCGGTAAAGCCGTTCGGCGGAAGCCATTTAGCCATTGCGTCGGCATCAAGGAGCGCCCGATAGATTCTTTTAGGTGTCGCACACAGTACGCGATGAAGTTGAATGGTATTTGTGGGCATGATCATCTTTCCTTCTGATGCGTTGTGATGCTTAACGATAAGGCTCACCGGCGGAGCGTAGCGGGGTCCGGTGCAGCGTAATGTTAGGCCAGATGAAAACCCGAAGCATACCGGTCTTCATACGGCGCAATACGGAAGTACCCTATTGCGCCCTACGCAAGCTATCCTCATCTTCATCAGAAATAGCTTCTCCACCGCTCCCCCTTGACATAACATGGTATAAACCATTCTTCTCCACATTCATTTATGGCTACGTATCATAAATACACTTCATGCACCATACAATGACTGACACCTTTTTACAGATAGATTTCTGATGGATTCACGAATATTTCTACAAAGGCTATTTGAGGGGTATGTCGTTTCCTTCAAGAAGTTTGACTGGCATACGACATCAAATTATTCTGATGTTACAGCAGCAGAATTGATGCACTATTCGGAGCTTGGCACGAAATTGGGTTATTTAGTTAGGAGAGAAATGAATTGGCATTATCCGCGTGACCTCTGTTGGGTGCCATTCGGCAGTAAAGAAGCATACTTATACATGGAGAGAGAGAATAAGGATTCACGTTGCAAGCACACCATTGAAAAAATGCTGAATCCGACCAACAGCAGAGAAGTTACTTTACTAGTAGCGAGTTTTGGTTTCTTGCGTCCAGATTCCTTTCACTGGGCTAAAGATCGATTGCGTGAGGGACTTTTAAAGCACCAATCTGCTCTCTTATATGCGTGGGTAGGTTATGATGAAAATATGGGGCCGTTTGAAATACACTCTGCCGTAATAGATACCTATAGCGTAGTGGAATGTCGAGCTATACCATCTATCGATAAAGACGGGTTCTGGCAAATCAACTACGAATGCGGGAATGCAGAATGGCGCTAACATAACAGTAACAGGGGACAGACCCTGAGGAATCCCGACGAAATTACCAGCCTTCGCCATGAACACTCACTATCTGGTTTAAGATGATTAGCGCTGTTTTCAAGTCTTTTAGCTGAAACTCAAAACGCTGATCATTGGCTACCCTCAAATCAAGATAGATAGCCGAGAGTACATGACGATCTTTAACAGTATTTGCCTGATAGTGCAAATGCCGGTTGTTCTGTCGTGCAGCTATTCCCAGTAACCAGAGTACAAAAGTAAGAATAATAGGGACAGACCACGATTACATTGGTAAGTAGAGGATTTGCTACGAGTTGGTTCTACTATGAATTGGAGCCAGCGCTAATGGATGAACTCCAGCAGGCGATAAATGGCACAATCCAGACAATGAACGTTTCACGCTACAAGTATCGACGGCCTTGGGACGACACGGGCAACGCCCGTCAGTCTGGACGGCTGCGCAAGATTGTACGCCAGAATCCAGCAATCTGTTTCTCATATAACCGAAACCGTGGTCTGTCCCTATTCTGAAATTTGAGCGGCGCATCGAACGTAGTGTCGTGAACCGAAGCGCTGCATAAGCCCCTCAGCTCGATCCTCATGTGCTTATCCGGCAATGGTAGGATTGGTGCTAATGTGAAGCTAACCAGCGCGCCGCTTGCGGCGCGTCCGTGTTGAACGAAAAATTAGAAGAATAGTGTCCATCCACGGGCCAAAGAAAAGATCAACGCAAACAAACCAAGGAGACTGTAAACCCAGTGTTCTTTGATCACCTCCACAATCACCGATGGATGGAAGCCATAGCGCTCCCGCCAAGTTGCGTTGGTGCTAAGGGAATCGTTTGCTGCCCGTTCTGCGATGTTTGCGAGGATATCGACTTTGCGAAGCGTAGATTGGTGAAGCTTTACGAACTCCTTGTTCTCGAACGCGGCAGCCTCCTGCGCGCCCACTAGAAAGTCGCGATTGGTGATCTTGTTCTTCTCAACGAGACTTTCTAGCCTTGGATGTCCAATGTACCCAACCCCGTAGATCGCGATGAGTTCTCGTGCCAGATCAGACTTTCTGCTTTCTTCGACTCTTGTCGGCACTCCGTCCAAGACTGTGTATCTATGCTCGATTGCTTGGAACCCATAGTTGATATCTCGCATGTTCCAATGCATCCAAGTGAAATTCTGATGTATTCTGACGAAATCGAAGAATTCGTCAAGCATCGCTTTTTCTAGGTCATCGTATTTGCCTGCGATATCCGCAAGTAGGATGTGCCGTTGCTCAGCTACCTTGTGGATAGAAAATGACTGCGTTTGACCTGAGGCGAGGTTGCGTACAGCAATCGAGGTTACCCGTGGTGTTCGTCCATCTGCTCGGTCATAGAAGCTTTCACAGGAATAGTGAACTACAAGCACATACTCACGCTGTTTAAGAAGCAACGACAGCCGATCAGAAGCCTTCCGGCGGTTCTTGAGTCTTTCTAGTTCTCGCCCCATGCGATTTCTATTCTTCTAACGACTCACCTCAGCCGCGCCACCACTCGCAGGGATGATAGACCACTCCACGAGTCAATCACCTGGGTGTTCAACCTTCGCCGCGAGCACGGCGTCGGCTGCAGGCGTGGGTTGGGCGGTTTTCGTGATTATGACGATGCAATTCATTGGTAGGTGGCTCCACTAGAATCTACCGATCTGACCGAATCGATCAGATCGGACGCAGCTGCAACTATGGCCGCCGCCCTGAATTCGGCGGGTCGTAGAAGGCGAGTGGCGGAAAGGGCTGTCATGCCAACAGCAAAACCAATGTGTGCAATACACATGCGCACGCCGTCTTCTTGAAAAGAACCACCGGCAAGAGGATGATCGACATTGCTGTGCAGTTCTGGTCGTGTTGATGGCGTTACATGAGTTGCACGCTCCGACAACACTTTGTAGATATCCCTGCCAACCAGGGTTGGAACCCTCAACTGCTCCAAGGTACGCCGGACTTCCGAAGGCTTGAAATCTCTCATTCGAGCGCGGTCATCACTACTTCTCCATCGCTCAAATGCTCCAACATCTGCACTGAAGAGCATAAGTAGATTTGCGATCTCGCCTATATCTCTGGCGATCCCCAGGGAAGCGTCGTAGTGCCCGTGCTGCACCAAGATCCACCCGGCAGATGTGGATGTGCATGCACGACCAATCAAATACTCCTTTAGGTGGTCTCCCTGGTGGCAACCCCAATAACAAGACGAGAGTCGGTCCATAAGTGAGAGTACTGTCCCCAGATGGTCAACCTGCAGGGCGACTTGGGAATCGCGTTCTAGAAATTGGTCGGTGGAAGCAACGCAGTGGTCAAAGATTTGCACTTGCAAACGTCGGAAAAACTCGCGTCCCTCCGGGATCTCAGGATCAATTCGTTTCATCGTCTTTGCCCTAGCCGCCTAACCAGAATTAGACGTCTGAAATGACACAATATATTACGTCAAAAATGAAATCTAACACGGCAAACTGCATCCTATCTCCTTATATTTTATAGAATTACATTGGCTTAGCTGTATCATAACAAACCTTGTTTGTTTCCCAAATATGATGAATAAATTACGTCTTTTGGATGAGGAACGAAACCAACCCAGACGCCGGCATTATCTCTACTTCTTTGTTCTACCGTCCATCATCAAAGGTTTTCAATCTCTACAGGCTCAATCTCTTCTGCCAGTTCAAACTTAAAGATGCGCGAGTAGAAATAGAGCTCTGCCTCCAGCGCCCGCTTGTTGTTCTCTGCTTTGACGAAGCCGTGCTGTTCTCCTGCAAAAGTGACATATGCCACCGGCAATCCGCGGTTACGCAAGGCGTCGAACATCATCTGTGACTGGTTAGGCGGCACGATGGGATCATCGAGCCCCTGGATAAGGATCAGCGGGCAGGCTAATTGCTCGATGTGCTGAATAGGCGAGCGGGCGAGGTAAAGGTCGCGCCTTTCTGGATAAGGACCAACCAGACCGTCCAGGTAGCGTGACTCGAACTTGTGCGTGTCTCGCGCCAGCGCTTCCAGATCGCTGACGCCATAATAACTCGCACCTGCGCTGAACAGCTGATAGAACGTCAGTGCACACAATGTGGCATAACCACCGGCACTGCCGCCGGTAATGGCCAGTCGGTTACCATCCACCAGCCTTTGACTCACCAGATAGCGTGCGCCATTGACACAATCGGCGACATCCACGATACCCCATTGGCCTTTGAGCCGCTCACGGTAAGCGCGGCCATAGCCGCTACTGCCAGTGTAATTCACATCCAGCACGGCAAAGCCGCGTGTGGTCCAATACTGGATGCTGTAACGAAACAGCGGCAGAGTGGCAGCCGTTGGCCCACCGTGGCTCATGACCAATAGTGGCGGCCGCTCTTCGGGCCTGCCGATAAAGTCGCGATTTCTGGGCGGATAGAAGAAACCATACGCGGTAAAACCCTGCTCTGTCGGAAATTCGATTGGCTGAGCGATCGAGCAATGGGTGGAGTCAAGCGTGATTTCCTGAGAACGCCGCAATACTCTGATTATTTTGGTGGTCAAATCGAACTGCACCAAAGCGACAGGCTCAGTGGCAGAACCGGCAATGAAAAAAACTTGACCGTCTGCGACCCGTATATTGCTGAGAACAGTGTAGGGGAGAGTAAACTGATGCAAGCGCAGAGTACGCGTATCGAGGGAAGCAAGGTGATAATAGCCCTTCTGGGAATAAGCGCAGATTAACTTATCGGCTGATGCAAAGCCATAGGTGGACATGCCGAATTTCCATTGCGGCTCACCAAATTCAGCCTCCATGGGGCAGAGTACTTCTACCTCTGCTTGCTGTTCATGCCAGCGGTATAGATTCCACCAGCCTGTTCGATCCGAAATGAAATACAGCGTCCCATCGGGCGACCATTGCGGCTGGAATATTGACTCGGCTTTGCCCCCGGCCACCAAGGTGCGCTGACCGATAGAGCCATCTGCCAGCAATTCCGCCACCCACAACTCAGTGCCATCCCATGGCATGTTGGGATGGTTCCATGTCAGCCAGGCTAGCCGGGTGCCTTCCGGATTGAGACACGGAGTGGAATAAAAATTATTGCCAGAAACCAGAATCTGCCCATCATCGTCACCTGCTGTACCGATACTTACCAATGTATTAACCGGCTGGAGAGCATCGGTTGTATGATCTTCGCGCACCACGATGATTCTGTCATGGATAGCATCCAGAATGGCATTCGCATAGCGCATGCCTGCTATGTGAGTAACCGGTTGTGGCTCTTCACCCGGCACTTGTCGATATAGTTTCTGATCAGTGAAATTAGAAAAATAAACCACCCCCCCTGCAGCGAGATAGTCGCCACCCCCGTACTCATGTACGCGAGTACGCACATTATAGCCTGGAGGCGTTAGATCAATTGTCTGTTGATCAGATGAGCGACAGACAATAACGGTGCGCCCATCTGGCCGCAGTTCGCACCAATACAGGTTGTTGCCATCAAGTTGGATACCTCTAAGGCCGATAAACTTGGCAAAAACATCATCCGCTGTAATAGGGGATTTCCAGGAACCATATGCAGCAATCTGAGGTGTCATCATTATCTCCTTTTACTTAAGTGCGAAATATTGAGTTTATTGTGGTGTTCAGCGTTATCCATCAACCGCGCTGGGTAGGAGCGTTGGCTAGATGGGATGGTTAGCGTTCTTCTCTATACAACTCATCAACCTTCTTTTAATAAATTCACCCAACTCCTGGTAACCTTCAAGCATGCTAGAACACCAAACTCGGCCTACCTGCAGCGCCTTTATATAATAACTTTTCATGAGATTTGAGTAAGCCATTTCTTCTATATCGGACCAAGGAATCACCCTGGAGCCCACAAGCGGATTTCGGTAGTAAATGTTCTGCTCATCATAGGCAAACGAAATGAGAGAGGGAAGCTTTGGCTAAATTTTAATTTATTCAACAACGCCTCGGCATAGCCAATGGATTACCTAATTTACTGACTTAGAAAGATTTATAGGCGCAAGTCAAAAGCAAAACAATCTTTATTTTCCAAGCAGCTCAGTCGCAAACAAAGTCTGCACTGCTTGGAGGTTCTTTATAATTGCCACGCTGACATTCGGGTAGTCAGGGGATTGGTCCCAACTGCCCTCTATCGGAGTGATAAATGTGGTGCTGAGGTTTGCCAGTATTCTATTATTGCTGGCAGACACCATTTCAGCAGCAAATGTTGCAGTCGCCTTCGGTGCCCCTAGCGGAATAAAACTATAATAACTTCGCACAGTGCCCACTTTGGGTGTGTAAATAAACAAAAGTGCATCCGCTTTTTCATCTTTAAGTAAAGACTTGACATCTTTCTTACTAAAAACCCCTTCAGAAGAGGGCGTTTTAAAGTCTGGCAGCTTATCATAGGTTAGCGACGGCTCTATTTGAATTGTTTTATGCCCCATCTTCGTAAGCTTAGCTTCGAGAGTTTGTTTAATCGTAATCGCTTCTTGAACATTAATCGTTTTTAAATGCCCTTCCAAACCCGATGCCATTGCATTATTAATCGCAATATCCAATAAACCCTGCATTCCTTCTTTATATGCTGCTGCCTGTGCAGGGACAGGATCGATAATCACTGCAATCGTCTTCGCGCCTGCCCCCCAATAATTGCTATCAAGCTTTACCTTGGGCCCGGCACAAGCAGTTAAAACAACAGAGATAAATATATAGAAAATAGTTTTGATTTGAGTCATAGCTTGCTTTTACCTTTAATGAATATCGTTTAATAAAAATTCCTCAACTTTCCTAACAGCAGCGGCTGATTTTTCCATTACCACCGTAGCGCGATTCCTGGCGTTCACGGAAAAATTTCGGGTAAGACATGATGGGCTGATCCGGGTGCGAATTTTTCATATGTGCCACATAAGTGTCGTATTCAGGCACGCCGACCATTAACCGCATGCTTCGAGAGAAATGGTGGATCATTTGGGTAATTTTGTTATCCATCACTCGTTTCTCCAGTGTTTATTTCTCAGTAATTGCATGAGCGGGTAATAACTCAAAAGGCGCCTCATTGGCAGTAGAGTGATGAATAACGCGTGCTTTTAATACTGCTTTAATTCCAAAGAAAAGTATGCTGATTAAAACCAGCATGAACATGCCTGCCAACGATGCATTCACGTAATCATTGAAAATGATCTGCTGCATTTGCTCAATTGATTTAGCCGGAGCTAGCACCATGTCTTCCGCGATTGCCTCCCTGTATTGATTAGCATGCGCCAGAAAGCCGATACGTGGATTAGCATCAAAAATCTTTTGCCAGGCAGCCGTGAGCGTGCAGACCATGACCCAAATAGCGGGAACAATAGTGACCCAGGCAAAGCGATCCTGCTTCATCTTAAATAGCACACTCGTGCAAAGAATCAGTGCTATCACCGCCAGCATCTGGTTTGAAATGCCAAACAATGGCCACAATGTATTGATTCCACCCAGGGGATCAACTACCCCCTGATAGAGAAAATATCCCCAGCCGGCGACACAAAGTCCAGTTGCAGTTAGGCTGGCAAGCTGAGAATCCGTACGCTTCATTGCTGGCACAAAAGTACCCAATAGATCCTGTAACATAAAGCGGCCAGCACGGGTTCCGGCATCAACTGCCGTCAAAATAAAAAGTGCTTCAAATAGAATGGCAAAGTGATACCAGAAAGCCATCATTGCAGTGCTACCCATCAGTTCCGACAAGATCTGCGCCATACCGACTGCTAGCGTGGGTGCGCCACCTGTTCTGGAAATGATGCTATGTTCTCCTATGTTCTGCGCAGTTTGATTAATCATTTCAGGAGTAACATAAAAACCCCATTGAGCGATGGTCTGGGCGGCCGATTCTGCCGTAGTACCGATGATTGCTGCAGGGCTGTTCATGGCAAAATAGATTCCTGGTTCAAGTGTTGCTGCGGCAAGCAGCGCCATCATGGCCACAAACGATTCCATGAGCATCGCGCCATAACCAATGAAACGGGCATCCGTTTCAGTCTGAATCATCTTAGGTGTAGTACCGGATGCGATCAGCGAATGAAATCCGGAGATCGCGCCGCAAGCGATGGTAATAAACAGAAACGGAAATAGGCTTCCTGACCAGACCGGACCGGAGCCATCCACAAACTGTGTGAGCGCAGGCATCTTAAGTTCTGGTGAAATAAAGATAACACCGATGGCTAGCCCCACAATGGTGCCAATCTTTAAGAAGGTAGACAAATAGTCGCGTGGCGCCAGTAACAGCCAGACCGGTAGCACAGAAGCAATAAAACCATAGGCAATTAATAACCAGGTCAATTGTTCACCCGTCAGAGTAAAAATAGCGGCTAAGGCAGGCACTTCTTGGACGTACTGTCCACTCACTATCGACAACATTAATAGAATAAAGCCGAGGAATGAGACTTCACCAATGGATCCTGGGCGGAAATAGCGCGTATAAATACCCATGAACAAAGCGATTGGTATAGTCGCGGCAACTGTAAAGGTACCCCAGGGAGATTCGGCCAGTGCTTTAACAACAATCAAAGCGAGAACTGCCAGCAAGATCAGCATGATAAAGAACGTACCAAACATCGCGATCATGCCAGGTAATTGGCCTAATTCGGATTTAATCATATCTCCTAGCGAACGGCCATCGCGTCGAGTAGATATAAATAACACAATGAAATCCTGAACTGCGCCAGCAAATACGACACCGGCTAAAAGCCATAACATGCCAGGCAAGTAGCCCATCTGTGCAGCCAGGATAGGGCCAACCAGTGGACCTGCTCCAGCAATTGCAGCGAAATGATGTCCAAATAAAACATATTTATTAGTAGGAACATGATCCAGACCGTCATTGAGCTTATAAGCCGGAGTCATACGGGTCGAGTCTAATTTCAATACACGATTCGCAATAAACAGACTGTAAAAACGATAAGCAATAATATAGACACAGATAGCTGCAATGACGATCCAGATAGCGCCAATTGATTCACCTTGATGTAGTGCAATAACACCAAAAGCAAAAGCGCCAGAGAGAGAAAACATCAGCCAGCCAAGTTTCGTGCTTAGATTTTTCATTATTTCCTCCTGAGTTGATGGGATATCTTTTTTGTCCTAAATTGACCTGGCATTCTCGCTGTCAATATAAAAATCGCGTTGAAGCAAGATATGAATTCAGTATTGAACAAAGAAGCATCTCGCACATCCTCTAAAATATGGAGATCATCTACACATTTTGTGGATGCCAACTTCGGTTTGGCGATGTAGACTGACTAGATGAATTTACGAAATAAAATTATCTGGTTTGCTATGACGCCACTCATTGTGGCGCTTAGTTCAATTGCATTTACTGTGTATCACCGGGCTGCTTTATTGGAACAACAGCAACGCCAATCTATTGAACGTGCTTACAGAGACAGTAAAGATGTCGAATTGAAGAACTACAGCACATTAGCCGAACAGTCTATTGCACACCTTTATGACTCAGGCCGGGCAGACGCAGCTACCATGGATGAAGCGAAAACAATTTTGGGAAGCTTAAATTATGGTCCGGATGGTTATTTCTTCTTGTTTGACCTTCAAGGTACCTTTCTCATGCATCCCCGTCAACCTGAACTAGTAGGCCAAAATTTATGGGATCTACGAGATATTAATGGTAATCCATCGATACAGAGGTTAATCAGTCGCGCACTTGAAGGAGGAGGTTTTTTGGATTATATGTGGCAAAAGCCAACCAATCAAAGTGCTGTTCCTGTGCCCAAACGCGCTTATGTCTTTGTCCTAGAGAACTGGGGCTGGGTGCTGGGTACTGGCGTTTATTTAGATGATATTAATGCAGCGTTAGCTAAGCTCGACAAACAAGCTTCTCTAAATATCTTTGACACAATGCTTTGGATTACTTTGATTTCATCTCTAAGCGTAATAGCAATCGTTTCAGGGCTGATGTGGAGCATCAGAGGACGTAGTATAGTGGATGCCCAGCTTAGCGCATTAACACAACGCATCATAAAAACGCAAGAGGAAGAACGCACAAGAATAGCCAATGCATTACACGATTCTATCAAGCCCATGCTGGTGGCTATCAAAATGAAAATTGAACTGGGTATCTATCGATTATATAGACTTACGCCAGAACATCCGCAAAAACCAGCCGACGCACAGAATACATTCAAGGAAGCCATCTCACTAGTGGACGATACCTTAGCAGATATCAACCGGGTGGTACATGATCTTCGCCCCTTCAATCTAGAATCCCTTGGCTTAGAAGGAGCCTTGCATTTATGTGTACATCATTTTGACAGCGACGCAATGCAAGTTAAGTTGAGTACTCTTGGTAAGATGAATGAGTTGCCCTCAACTGCTGAACAAGCGCTGTTTTTGGTCGCAAAAGAGGCTATCGCCAACGCCACGAAATACTCATCCGCCAAACGAGTGTCCATACGATTGGAGAATAATTCGCGTTGTGTAATGCTAGCAATACACGATGATGGTCACGGATTTGATTTAGACCATATCAACGACGATCCACATAGGGGATTAGGTTTGCGCAACATGAAAGAGCGAATTGAAGCTGAAAATGGTGTTTTTCAGCTTACTTCATCCACAAGTGGCACTTCAGTCATTGCCACAATTCCCCTGCACTAATCTTTGGATTTACTATGATGACACCTACCATCAATACCATGATCGTTGAAGATCACGATATAGTAGCTTCGGGCATTCGTGAAATCCTAAGAACAGCTGTTCCCATGGTTAATGTGGTGGCTACGGCCAAGAATGCAGATGAAGCGTGGAGTTCTATCAAAAATAATAAAATTCATTTTGTGATAATGGATATTCGTTTGGATTCTAAACTCAACGGTATCAGTCTGACCTCGGAATTTATTAAAGAATATCCTGATTTAGCTATTCTGATATACAGCGGAGAAAATAATGAAGAAGTCGTGAGACGCGCCATCAATGCTGGCGCACGCGGCTACGTACCAAAAGGCGCAGGGATAGAAAATTTAAAAAAAGGGATCGAAATTATCGTCACAGGTGGATCTTATCTGGACCCTTCTTTACCAAGACAACAACGATATGTAGAACCTCTAACCTCTAAAGAAGAGGAAGTATTAAAGCTCATTGCCGAAGAAAAAAAAGATGAGGAAATCAGTCAAGAGCTTAATATCGTATCAACTACTGTGAGAACACATCGTGCTAATATCATGTCGAAGCGCTGTCTTAAAAATGCAGTTGAGCTCTATCAATATGCTATCAAGTGTTATCCAAATTAAATGACGAGTCGTATGGTTTAACTGAAATAGCACTTTGTGAATTCACCATTACCTTAATCCTGAATAAAAAAACAAAACATAATTAGCTTTCTGCTAGTCCAGAATACGCATGAGACAGTTTTCAACCCAGATTTTTCGTTAGGAAAATTTTCAAAGAAACTGTTTAATATAAGAAGCGCCTGACAATACATTCTTCCATTGGATAGCCATGTCATTTCCTTCAGGCATATAGGCTTGCCCATCCCCAAGGAACAGGATGCTTCATTGTTTATTTAAATGGGACTCTACCAGCAGCAAATCATCAGCCTTATCGACATCAATCCCCGCTTCTGCAAATGGCAGTTTAATTGCCTGTATCCTTACCCCGGTTTTTGCCGAAATACTTTTCAGCGCTTGTGTGAGCGTTAAATAGCCAAACAGGTAACTCAATACGGCTCGCCAACCAAGGACCCGTCCAATCAGCCGCCAGGGTCGCTTGCGTTGATCTTCAGCCCTTCGCCAAAATGAAATGAGTTCACGGCCTTGATGATTAAATGTATACAGGTTACAACCACAAAAATCCCCATCACGTAAACGTATGACTGTTTTCTTGCGACCTGGGAAAGCGGCTTTAACTAGCTCATGATCGATCATGCCCACCGTCACATCACAATCAGTCGCGCTCGATGCATTTAAAAAATATTGCACAATTTCTGGTGTAAGTAGCGCATGATCGGCTGTGGTAAGCAAAACACGTGTTTGCCCCTTCACTGCTGCCAGCCCTTTTTCAGCGCTGCGACTAGGAGAATTCTCATTGGCGATCCAGGCAATTTGTCCGCTTTCGATACGCTTAACCAGTTCTGGGCATTGAGGCAATAACGCTTTGGGTGGGCCGCATAATATGGTCGATTGAATCATGTGAGTCGCGGCCAATGCATCCAGCACACGGATAATCATGGGCGTACCGCCAACAGGAGCAAACGCTTTACAGGCAACGCCTGCTTTGCTGGCAACCGCATCGTTTGCGGTGCGATCTGCTGCAAGCACCAAAGCAGCATATGATGTGTCTTGAGTCACGTTCTATCCCTTGTAATAAAATGTTTTTTCATAAAACCAATATTACTTATATTGCTTGCTGCCACTTATTCCATTTCCAAATCAAACATGATGAGAAGGCGAGCCGCAGACAGTATAAATAATACGGCGGAGAAACCGACAAAGTCAGGTCCGATTCAGAAATGGAATTACACTTAAATTCATTACGTATTTTATTGTTCCATGAGAATATTTTTCCATTAGGAGCTACCCGCTACTACGGTATATGCTTGAAACAATGTTATCAACAATTACAAAGCGGAGCATACATGAAACGACACCTTGAAGCACACACCCTCGGCACGGCGTGCAGAAACTCAGATTGCCATAAAATTTAATGAGAGCTGCATAACAGACTACGAGCATGAAACTACTGCTCATCTTTTCCCGTAGCGATCCATGGCGCAGCGCGCTGGTGATCGCGTCGCTGGTACTGGCTGCGGCAGTGGAGGGTTTCGGGTTTTCCACACTGCTTCCGTTGCTGAGTCTCGCGAGCAACCGACCGGTCAGCGAACATTCAGCACTCGGCCAGATAATGGAATCCTTGTTGTCGTTCGTGGGGCTCCATCCGTCCACACCTGTTCTGTTATTGGTGATTCTCATAGCGTTGCTGATCAAATCCGTGCTGCTGCTCGTTGCCAACCGCCAGGTCGGCTACACTGTAGCGCAGGTCGCTACCGATTTGCGCCTGCGTTTGCTGCGCGCCTTACTCTGCACTCGTTGGACATACTTCACGAGTCAGCCCGTCGGAACGCTCGCCAACGCATTCGCAACGGAGGCCACGCGCGCATCACAAGCTTATTTGGCAAGCGTCACGGTAATATCGCAGCTAATTATCGTAACCGCCTACGCAGTCATTGCCGCAATGACCTCCTTACCTGCGTCCGTTGTAGCGATTTCACTCGGCATCATCACCGTCTTGATCCTCAGTCGCCTCGTCCGTATTACACGGACTGCGGGTGCACAGCAAACGGTGCTGCAAAAAGATGCCATCACCCGTCTTATCGACGTCTTTCGCGGCGTCAAGCTCGTCAAGGTCATGGGACGTGAGCCGATTGTCGCGCCGATACTCGTAAATGAGACCAAGCAGCTTAACACTGCCCTACGCCGTCAGGTAATCACCAAAGAAGCTGTCGCAGCGCTCCAGGACATGGCGCTCATGTCCTACGTCGCTGTTAGTGTGTATGTGTGCGTCGTAGTGCTCGACCTTGATCTTTCATTAGTATTCATGCTCGCGCTTGTCTTCATTCGCATGCTGACGAGCCTCAACAAAGCACAGCGACAATACCAGGATATGGCCGAGAAAGAGAGCGCATACTGGTCACTGCTCTCGACCGTCGAGGCAGCTGAGGCCGAGCGTGAAACGATCACTGGCAACAAGATACCGCACCTATCACGCGACATTGTGCTACGCGACGTGGTCTTCGCTCACGACACGTACAGGGTCCTCGATGGTGTATCTTTCGACATTCCGGCCGGCAAGTTCACTGTACTCGTTGGGCCATCTGGCGCCGGCAAGACCACGATTATCGATTTGCTTGCCCGCCTGGTGAGCCCTCAGTCGGGCGACATCTATGTGGACGACATGCCACTTAGCGAGCTAGATGCGACCACATGGCGACGCATGATCGGTTATGTTCCGCAGGAGACTGTGCTGTTTAATGAGAGTATCGCGCTAAATGTATCGCTCGGTGATCCAGAAATCCGTCGGGCAGACATCGAGGATGCGCTGCGACGCTGTGGTGCGTGGCAATTCATCGAGCACCTGCCACAAGGCATTGACAGCAGTGTCGGCGAGCTTGGTGCCAAACTCTCTGGAGGCGAGCGCCAGCGCATCGCGATCGCACGCGCCCTTGTGCGTCGTCCGCAGCTCCTCATCCTGGACGAACCCACTTCGATGCTGGATACCGCTAGCGAGGAAGCGATATGGCAGATGGTAGCAGGGCTCTGCGGCCAGGTGACAATTCTCGCAGTCTCACACCAGCAAACTCCGCTTTCTCTGGCGGACCAAGCCTACCGGCTCGAGTACGGTCATGTTGTGCTGCTTTACCCAGGTGAAGCGCCACGTGCCGCGACCTGAGCCGTGAGCACACGCAGGTAAGCATCAACCCCGGCATCAATACGAAAATCTTCAGCCCGACGAAGGAGCTTTGCACGGTCCCGGGGTGCCGCGAGAAGCGTGAGAATGGCTGCTGCGAGCGCCTTGTCGTCATGAACCGGCACTAAGGGACCGATTGCTCCTTCTTCAAGTATCTCACGCGGACCACTCGGACAATCGGTCGACACCACCGGACAGCCACAGGCAAGTGCCTCGATCAGCACACCAGGTAATCCCTCCCATGTCGAAGACAGAACGAGCACTGCTGCCTTCGACATCCACGCAAACGGATTGTCGATATGACCCAGAAGCGCGACATCGTCATCGAGTCGGAGCTCATGCACGAGCTTCTCGAGCTTGTGACGTTGACGCCCTTCTCCGAGGATCACCAGATGTGCCGTGCGTACTGCGCGCACCCGTGCAAAAGCCCGGATTAACGTTGGATAGTCTTTCTGTATGGTCAAGCGCCCGACAGCAAGGATGAGCGGCACATGGGCATCGGCGAGCCAAGCGTGATTGACGGGTTCTGCGGCAAGACGTGCAATATAGGGGCCGACCACGGGGTTGTAGATGGTTGTGACGCGATCGTCAGGCAGACCGGTAAGGCGCTGCACCTCGCGCGCGACACCCTGGGATACCGCGATAATATGGTCAGCCCACGGGTAAACAACGCCCAGCGTCCATCGTAGTAGCCTGCGGATTGCTTGCTCAAACGGAGGCCACCAACGGATATTACCCGACGGGTAATTGCTCGCACGCAGAACGAGGGGCATGTTCGTCTTGGAGAAACGGCGCGCAAGTGTGGCAACCAGATTGATGTGACTCGCACACGAAAGCAGCACATCGGGGCACTCGTCTCGAAGGTAGCACATCAGTGCCGGTATGGCACTGGCGGTGAACAGCCCGCGTAGGTTGATGCGGCGATTGAGCTTCTCGAACAGATGGTGCCAACCTTGCTTAAGCACAACCACCCTCACACCGGAGTGTAGCGCGATGCCAGCGCTCTCGTCGGCGATAACCACGAGATCGACAGCATACCCTCTTTCGGCGAATCCGTTGGCGAGCGTGAGAGTACGCTGCGTAGCACCGCCGCCGCGCAGGGAGTAGATGAATAGGGCGATCCGCATGTCAGTTCTCCTCTCTAAGCGCACAGACGCGGCGGAGAACTGCGAGATAACGTTCTACAGCGACGCCAAAGCTAAATTCCGCTGCTCGTGCGACCGAATACTCGCGTTGTGAGGACGTCGATAATGCCGCTAAGATTGCATCGGCTAGCGCTGCATCGTTTCCAACCGGGACCAGATAGCCGAATTTACCGTCAGCGAGAATCTCGCGTGGACCGCTTGGGCAGTCCGTGCTTACGATCGTGCAACCGCAGGCGAGTGCCTCGAGCAACACGTTGCTGAAGCCCTCCCAGGCCGATGCGAGTACGAAGACCGGCGCATGCGCCATCCAGGCAAAGGGGTTCTCGACGAAGCCAGGCAGGTAGACATCGGCTTCGACGCCAAGATCTCTGATGAGACGTTCGATACGCGCGCGCTCTTCGCCTTCGCCCAAGATCACCAGGTGCGCTTCGCGCTTCGCACGTACGCTTGCAAAGGCTCGAACGAGCGTCGTGTAATCCTTCTGCAGCTTGAGCTTGCCGACTGCGAGTATGACAGGAGGCGCGCCGGCGACCAACCATGGATGGTCGACAGTCTCACGTGACTGGCGAGCGACAAGCTCAAGATCAAGTGGATTGTAGATCTGGAATATGCGCTCCTCGGGAATGCCGGTCACCGCGAGGAGATCTTCGGCCACTCCGCGGGAAATGGCGATGACTGCTTGTGCGCTGCTATAAGCATGCGCAATCAGCCAGCGCAGCGACTTCGCAACGAGTGCGCCCCACTTCGCCGTCGCTTGTGTGAGATTGAGATTGGCGGTGATCACGATAGGCGTGCGGGTGCGCGATAGCGCCCGTCCCCATACTGCCGCCAGGTTGGCGGGGATCGAGGTGGAAAGCAGGATGTCAGGACGTACTGCTGCAAGATAGCGGGCCAAGGCAAATAGACTACTCAACACCCACAGCCCCTTGATGCGTCGGATTAGCGGCAAGTGGGCCGCGTGCGGCTCGAGCGTGAACAATCGCGCACCGGACGGGAGCGCAGTGCGGAACGGGCCTTCGCCATGTACGACAATGACATCGACCGCGCAGCCGCGTTCCAAGAAGCCCCGTGCGAGCAGCAAACTGCGCCGTTGAGCACCGCCGCCGCTCAGACCGGACAAAAACACCCCAACGTGCAGTGGTTCTCCTCTGTCCATGGTCGTACGTTTACCCTCCGCTCAGTATTTGCACACCAAGTGTGCATGGTGAAGAAGTGGCAGTCAGCCGATGCCTGGCAATCAAACCGCATAGTATCCACGGTACCAGGCCACAAATCGTGGTAAACCCTGGTCGATCGTTGTGGTAGAACGCCAGCCGAAATCGCGTTGTAGCGGCGTGGTGTCGGCATAAGTAGTCGGCATGTCACCCGCTTGCATCGGCAGCAGGTTCATCATGGGGGTGCACCCCAGTCCCTGAGCCAGCACCTCAATAAAGCGCAACAATGGCTCAGGCTGCTGGTTGCCGATGTTGTAGAGCGCATGGGGCACACCTTCCACAGCTGGTGCGGGGCGATCCAGCACGACTAACACAGCAGCTACGACGTCATCGATATAAGTGAAATCGCGCTGTAACTGGCCGTGGTTATATACGTCTATCGACTCGCCCACCAGAATCGCGCGCGTGAATTTGAAGGCTGCCATGTCAGGTCGCCCCCAGGGGCCATACACCGTGAAAAAACGCAAACCCGTCGCGGCTATCCTAAATTGGCGCGCGTAAACCAGCGCCATCAATTCATTGGCGCGCTTGGAGGCCCCATACAGACTCACAGGTGCATCCACTCGATCTTCAACCGCAAACGGTATCTTACTGTTGGCACCATAAACGCTCGAGCTGGACGCATACACCAAATGTTCGAACGCCCCTTCGCCCTGCAAATGGCGTGCTACTTCCAACACGTTGAGAAAGCCCATCAAGTTGGCATCGATGAAAGCATGCGGGTGCGTGATTGAATGGCGTACCCCCACTTGCGCGGCCAGATGCACGATGCGTCTGGGGCGCAACTGTACGAGTAGCGCAGTAAGCGCTTGCTGGTTGGTAACGTCTACATGCTCAAAGGCAAAAGCTGGATGGGCTTGCAACTGCGCCAGCCGTGCTTCTTTAAGCGCAGGATCGTAGTAGTCGTTGAGGTTATCCAAGCCCACTACCTGCTCACCGCGTGCTAGCAGCGCCTGAGCCAGGTGCATGCCAATAAAACCAGCTGCACCTGTGATGATGATGGGGGCGTGCATAATGGTGCGGCTAGCTGCTGCGCCCCCGCCCCACACCGAAATACCGCAATCCGCATGTGCGCACGAAAGCGGGATCGTAGAGGTTGCGGCCGTCGAACAGGGCTTTGTTTTTCAGTGTGGCGGCGAGCCATTCAAAGTCGGGGCTGCGAAATTCCAGCCATTCGGTGATGACAGCAAGCACGTCAGCACCATGGCAAGCTTCACGCGC
Organism: Nitrosomonas sp. Nm33; assembly: GCF_900107265.1. GTDB lineage: Bacteria > Pseudomonadota > Gammaproteobacteria > Burkholderiales > Nitrosomonadaceae > Nitrosomonas. The sequence goes on from NZ_FNPJ01000010.1 coordinate 48,390, forward strand.
CGAAGCGGCGAACTCGATGCCATGAGTGGTCTTGAATATCTGGCGGGCATTGTCGATAGCGGCCGGATCGTAGGCGCGCACACGCGCACCTGATTGAGTGAGCAAATGGATCAGCGTAAGACTGGGAGCCTCGCGCATGTCGTCGGTATTGGCTTTGAAAGCCAAACCCCACAGCGCAATGGTTTTGTCTTGCATGCTGCCGCCAAAAAATGTTTTGATCTTTTCAAACAGAATACCGCGCTGCCGTTCGTTGACTTTAAGGGAGGAACGCAGCAAAAGAGCAGGTTCTGCAATATCATCAGCGAGGCGCACCAGCGCGCGCAGATCTTTGGGGAAACACGAACCACCAAAGCCTATGCCGGCATACAAAAAGTGAGGACCAATGCGTGGGTCCGCGCCTATGCCGTAGCGGACCTCTTCGATATCCACGCCCAGTCGGTCGGCCATGTTGGCCATCTCATTCATAAATGAGATGCGCAGAGCCAGCATGGCGTTAGCGACGTATTTGGTAAATTCGGCCGAGCGCACATCCATCACCAACAACCGCTCACGGTTGCGGTTGAAAGGAACATAGAGCGCACGTAGCGTTTCTGCGGAAGCTGCATCGTTTACACCCACTATGATCCGGTCTGGCCGCATGAAATCGTCAACAGCGGCACCCTCTTTAAGAAATTCAGGGTTTGAAGCAGTGCTCACCTTGATGTTTGCACTGCGTTGCTGAAGTTCCTTTTGCAAGGCGGCCAGCACCCGGTCATTAGTGCCTACAGGAACGGTGGATTTGACTACCACCAAGGTGTCGCGTGCAATTTTTTGGCCCAGGGCGCGAGCACAGGATAATACGCCCGACAAATCGGCCGAACCGTCTTCACTGGAGGGTGTGCTCACGACAATAAAGATGAGTGACGCATGGGTCACCGCCTCGTCATAGCTCATGGAGAATCGCAAGCGCCCCGCCGCGCAATTGCGAGTGACCATGGTCTCTAGTCCTGGTTCACGTATGGGAATTTGACTGCGGTTGAGGCGCTCGATTTTTTGGGAATCGGTATCGATGCACAATACATCGTTTCCCACATCAGCGAAACAAGCGCTCGTGACCAGTCCAACATAACCCGCACCTACGACAGTAACTCTCATGAGTTTTCCTTTTTAAAGGTTCAATTCCTGCGCAATCTGGATTGAGTGTACATGAGCATGCGCCCCTACGTTGCCAGCAGATCGGTATGAGTGCCACCTTAACCAACACGCCCGACTCGGTATAAGAAAAATATACGCAAAGGCAGATGTGTCGTCAAACATGCTGTTGCATGATCAGGAAAGCCCACAATTCCCCAAACATAACCGAAGCCACTTCGTGCCCCCGCACGGTGATCATTACCTCTCCGTTTCGTCCAGTTTTGAGTGAACTGATTGTTTGCTCCGCCATATTTATTCGTTCAGCTTTTTTGAATTTTCGCCATGGCATGAGGATAGTCGTGATGGGAAGTTCCACCATCTCGCTTGAGTGCGATCTTCTACCCGCGCTTAAACCGGAGGGAACAGTCAACACGAGAGAAACAATCATTGCTTGCCGGACAGAACCGCGCACAATACGCACATCACGCAAGACCGGTAGATCCCGGGTGCTGTCCACAAAGGGTGGTCGTGTAGATACATCGTCAACACACGCGAACCATCCGGGAATTGCCACCAAAACCCGGCGGGCTGATCATCCAATCCACGCCAGAGACAAGCGTTTTCCATTCCAAATCCGCGCAAGATCTGCGGCATCTGTCCGATGTGCCCGAAAGAATCAGGCATATAACCGATCATCATTTTCTGACCAAACTTGCGCGCTTCTCGTTCGCCTACCAGCAGGTTGTGAATATGCGCTTCGGGACTAGCAAGAAACATATCAGGCAAGATATGACAGGGACCGATCAAGATGCGCCTATTGCGGACATGCTCCTTCAGAGTATCTTCTGCTTCGGATCGCATCAGCAGGTAATCATCCAGCACGATCGTCTGCCCATCGAGCATGAAGTATTTGTAATTGGGATCCTTCGCAAGCATATCGAGCAAACCGTCCACAAGATGAACAAGTTGCAGGCGAAACTGCTGAAAGGTACGATACCATTCGCGGTCCCAGTGGGTATGAGAGATGACATGAATTGTTTTCATTACATCCTCCTCTTTTCTTTTGGTCAAACTTCGTGCTTCTCCTATGATGGTGGGAGAAACAGTCATCGGCAAGTGATTATTCAACGGAACCAACCGAACGCTCCTCAATACGATCGATTTGAACACAAACCAGATGATAAGTTGCTTAGAAGATAGCTCCTTTATCCCAGCGTCTTCGCGGAACCCATCTAGTAGAACGTTTTCACATAATATTTTCAAAAATACCGTTCAGCATGCGCTCGTCGAAGTCCGGTATTAGCGGCTCACTGCGAGCGATAAAGCTTTTACTGGAACGATCTACCAGCATGACCCTCTTGATCCTTAGCAAATTAAAGTGCGCTCTAGTGCTCATATAGGCTAATATTTTGATATGGCAATAAGCCCAAAGAAACATCATCACAGAGAGCAGAAAATGAAAGACAGAAGACATCCGGACAGAATCATCGCGTTTGTGCTGGCGGGAGGAGAGGGTAAGCGTTTAAATCCACTCTCCGCGGAGCGTTGTAAACCTGCTGTTCCCTTTGGTGCACGATATCGAATTGTCGATTTTGTTTTAAGCAACCTGATCAATTCCGGAATAAATTCTGTATACCTGTTAGTGCAGTATAAATCACAAGAACTCATTGAACACATTCGAAAAGCTTGGGTAATATCTCCCTTACTGCCTAGCCAATTTGTCACAGTAGTGCCTCCAGAGATGCACAAGGAAACCCTGCAATTTAAAGGTACTGCAGACGCTGTTTATCAGAGCCTCAGACTCATCGAATTACATCAACCCGATATTGTTGCCGTGTTTGGTGCTGATCACATCTACCGGATGGATATCAACCAGATGGTATGGTTTCATCGAGAGCATCAGGCTGATATCACTATCGCAGCCTTGCCGGTACCGTTAGAACGAGCATCGAGCTTCGGCATTATTGCCACTGAAGCGGATGGAAGAATTTGCGAGTTTCAAGAAAAACCCGCGGTACCTAAATCTATGCCATCTAATCCCAGCCGAGCCTATGCTTCCATGGGAAACTATCTATTCAATACCGAGGTATTAGTAGAAGCATTACGCGAAGCCCACCGATTTGGCGAGACCGATTTCGGACGCCATGTATTACCGCGTTTAATGACCAGCAGGCGCTTATATGCCTATGACTTTTCCAACAATGAAATACCCGGCATCAAGCCCTATGAGGAAGTGGGCTATTGGCGCGATGTCGGCACTATCGACGCCTATTTTGACGTGCATAAGGACGTATTGGGAGACAATCCCCGTTTCGACGCGTTTAATCCACAATGGCCTATCTTTTCCAGTAACTATCAAGGTCCGGTGGCAAGGATCCTGGGCGGTCAAATTGAAAATAGCTTGTTTGGAGCAGCCTGCGTTATCCATAAAAACACGCGTATTCACAATTGTATCGTGCGCCGCGAAACTGTGGTGGAAGAAGGCGCCGAACTGGAAGATTGTATCATCATGGATTATGTCCGGATAGGACGTAATGCCCGGCTACGGCGCACAATCGTCGACCGACATAACATCATCGAAGCCAACACCCAACTTGGCTTCGATCGGCAAGCAGATGGCGAGAAGTACGTTGTCACACCCAGCGGAATCGTGGTGGTGCCAATGGGCAAGATCAGTTTTTTTGCGCGCGGCTCACGTGACCATGGGCCGGGTTATGCTGAATAACATTTGAGTTCTTATGCAGGCATAGAAGGAGGGTGATTATTGATATAATTGATGATATCTCCAACACTGCGAAGATTTTTGACTTCGTCACCATCAAAAGAAACGCCAAATTCTTCTTCTGCATCAAACAGCAATTGGACAGTATCCATGGAATCGAGCCCTAACTCCCCAAATTGTGAAGCAGTCGTTATTTTGGAAACATCCACATTTTCAACCTTTGAGGCGATAAACTGTATTACTTTCGCTTCAATATCTGTTTTATCCATATCTGAAATTACACCTGTGTTTTAAAGAGTTGTAAAAACAATACTTACATTGTTACCGCCAAACCCGAATGCGTTACACATAGCGGTTTGGACTTTCTTCTGGATTGCCTGATTAGGCGTATAACTGAGATCACACTCGGGATCAGCCTCAGCAAAATTAATCGTTGGATGAATCGTACCACTATGCAGTGTCATAACGGTGGCAATGCTGCCAATCGCGGCCGATGCACCGATAGTATGACCAATCAGTGATTTGGTAGCACTAATTGCAATCTCTTGCGCATGTTCTCCAAAAAGTTCTTTGATGGCTTTAGTTTCAACAATGTCACCCAGTGGAGTAGAAGTCGCATGGGCGTTAATGTAGTCTACCTTTTCTGGTTGCATGCCGGCATCTTGAATGGCAGCTTTCATGGCTGATACCTGTCCTTCCACTTCTGGTGCGACGATATGCGTTGCGTCGCAGGCGCAACCATAACCTGCCAGGTAAGCATATATTTTAGCTCCACGCCTCATGGCTTCTTCTTCTTTCTCCAAAATGAGTATCCCTGCCCCTTCTCCAATAACAAATCCATCGCGGTCTTTGGCGAAAGGTCTGGAGGCATGTTCTGGATCATTATTAAAGTGAGTAGATAAAGCAAACAAGGCTTCAAAACCCGACATGGTCAGCGGCAAGACACAGGCCTCTGCCCCCCCTGCAATGACAGCATCTGCCTTTCCTGTGCGCAAAAGATCAAGCCCCATGCCGATTGCATTTCCTCCCGAAGAGCAGGCCGTACTAGAGGTCAGATTAACGCCTTTCAGTCCGTATTTGGTTGCTATCCAGGCAGCTGCAGAATTTGCCATGATACGGGGCACAGTAAAAGGGGGCATGGATTTATTCTGCAGCTTGCGTGCAGCAGAGGACTCAAATGTGGCAAAGCCACCCATTCCTGACCCCAGGCTCACAGCCATGCGTTGCGGCGCATAACTTTCAAGGCTACCGGCATCTTCCAGCGCCAGACTAGCAGCAAGTAATGCGAGCTGGGTAAATCTGTCAGTCTGTTCCACCTGCTTGGCGGACAAAAAAGAGGTTGGATCAAATCCGATTACCTCGCCGGCAATCTGGGAACGTTGTCTGGATGCATCAAAGCTTTGAATGCGGCGAATTCCACTCACACCCTTAACGGCCGCATCCCAGAACTGATCAACGCCAATTCCGATCGGCGAAACAACTCCCATTCCTGTCACAACGATACGCATACAAGATCAGATTTAGTTCTAAAAAAGATAAAAATAAGAAAAACCAATAAGTCGTGGCACAAAAATCACTGAATTGCCAGCTTTAACGGTTATGATTCTATCCCGAGCTAACCTCGATTGCCAACCTTTGACTAATTTATGATACGTACTAACTTTCAAGATGGTGCGCTTTTCTTTGGATTTTGGTGCAGAAATCAAAAAATCAAAGTGGTGAATATTCTAATAGGCGGTTTAAGTGAAACTGATTTAGTGTCCCGTTTTCGTCGTACAGAATTACTAAGCGATACCCAGCCAGTTTGTACTTGTCGAATACGCCTTCAATGTGAGCAGCTATCTGCTTCTTAATTTCGGAATCATCTGATTCATCTCTGATTAGAGAAATCAAATCAGACCCCTTTGAAAGATCATACGTCTTTGCGGAGCTGTAGCCGGATTGGCTGGCTGACTTTCCTCTTCCTGATTTTCGGTACTCACAAAACACCTCCAAATGCCTAACTAGAGCCTAACTAGAATTGAATCTCCAAAATGATGCAATATAACGTCAAAAATGAGCTCTATTGCACTAAAGGTTAGATACCCCTATATTTTTTATGAAATTGACTCGATTTGGCTGTTATCCTAATAAATAAGGTCGAGTTCAACCCTTCTCTCGATGCACATAATAGTACCTGACTAGATTCTGCTTACTGTCAAGTTCAAAACACAGCGGCTGGGCGGTTGCGATGGGTAGTTTCATCACTTGCTTTTGCGACAGGTTGGCGAGTTGCATAATCAAGCCACGTAGTAGATTCTTGTGTGAGACGATCAGTACACGTTTTCCTTGCTGAATCTCTGGCAAAATCGTTTGTTGCCAGAAAGGCTGTGCTCGCTCCACTGTCTGCTTCAAACTTTCTGCCAAAGGCAAGAGCGATTTATCAATGCCTGCATAGCTGACTTGATTGCCTGGAAAACGTGCATCTTTCAGATCGAGAGAAGGCGGCGTGGCTGCAAAGCAAATCTGAGTACTTAATATCGACCAGATACCAAATTGCCTGATCGCTTCCCAGGGTCGCAATCCTTCCAATGCACCGTAATGGCGCTCGTTCAATCGCCAGTCTCGTCGAATAGGTGTTTCTTCCAAACCCATGGTCGACAACACGATCTTGAGTGTATCGGTTGCCCGCTTCAGCTCTGATGTAAAGCAGATATCAAAAGTATAACCGACTTCCTTAAGCAAATGACCTGCTTGCCTGGCTTCCTCTTCTCCAGCTGGACTCAGCGTCACGTCACTCCAGCCGGTAAAATGCCTGTCATGATTCCAGATACTTTTGCCATGTCGCAGCAGGACGAGCTTTGTTATTTCCTGTTTTTCACTCAAGGGGTGTTTCATGATATTTTTTTAACGAGATGATGCGGCAGCTTCTTTCCAGATGCGTGTCAATGCATCCCACAACCCTTTGCGCATAGTCTGCAGGTAAAGGGTATTGTCGCCCAATCCATGGACAAGACGATCCTGCGCCTTGCCGAGATTATGATAAGGCAGGCTCATGAAGAGATGATGGGTCGCGTGATAACGCAATCCTACCGGCGCCCACAGGCCTGTAAGGAAATTCCCTGGAATATTGATTGAATCGAGATACTGCTCAGCCAATCCCAGAGTATGATTGCTTGGGTTACGATAAGCATGCGCAGCCAATGTGCGCAATGAATTGAGGACAAAAACCAATACGGCAATGATATACCACAGCACCAGTACCTGGTAAGGCAGCATATTGAGGACAACAGCGGTAACAATCGTCAATGCAAACACAAAGGTGGCAAATTCCTGCAGTCGCCAGTGATGATCATTACGCACGGCATTGGCTGCACGTTTGTAATTTGGATTAATCGTCAGAGAAGAAGCTCTTTCCCATACAAGCCTACGCAACGGCGGTATCAAATAGGATAGCGGTGTCAGCAGTAGGAAGCGTGCCACCAGCAGCAGCGGCAGAATGAATGACAGCAGCACATAACGCACCATTTCGCTGGGTCGTTGAGTTGCGAAGGGCAGATATTCCCCATCCATGCTGGTACCGTATACATCCCGTTTATGATGATCGTTATGCACACCATCATAAGTAAACGATGGAATCATCATTGGAATGCCGCAAATCAGGTTCCACACTAAGCGAAATACTTTGAATGTTCCTTTCTTAAGATGAGCGAGTTCATGGATAAAGATGGCCGATCGATAAAAGGCCAATACCGTCACACCACAAGCTAAAATCTGCCAAATTGACAAAAATGAGCTATACAGCGCCATTGTAAATGCTGCCCAGCCGAGCGTGATGTGAAACAGAAAATCCAGCCAGTAAATCCAGGGATTAGGCGTCATCAGATCGCGCACGAGTGCATGCGCTTCATGCAATGGAAAAACAGGGGCTGTATTTCTGTCAGACATGTTATCTTTTTATTCCCAGCAAGCAGTAATGTGTTCCATGATGAGTTGGTTGGTTACGCTATCGGTGCGATTGATTTGACTGAAATTAGGGACACCTGGCCAGCCGGCATCTATAAATTCTTGTCCGGTAAATTGCTGTGAATGGGCATAACGCGGGATTACGTGGAAATGAACATCGGGATCAACCATCATCAGCATCAAGTAGTTCAGTTTGTCGTAATTGAACGCTTTTTCCAGAGCAGACTCAATTTGCCCGGTCACTTGATGTAATTCCATAAAGCTCTCTGGGCTCAATTCAGAAAATGCCTTGGCTGGTTCATGTGCGACGAGTACCAGCGCTCCCAAGGTAAGTTGGGCAGGACGCAACATGATGCTCCAATGGTTATACTGACGGATAACAGTAGCCGGCGCACCAAATTTTTGCATGGTGTCATTAAAAATGGTTATCGCCATAAGCTAGATTGAAGAAGGTAATATATCATCGCCTAGTGCACTTTCCACTTTGTTCGCTTTCTTTAGCGCGTCGTCCTGTACTGCAAATAGTGTTTCTGTTCTACGCAAATCATCAATGAAATCAATTTCACACCAATTGAATCCATTTACAGAACAGGAATTCACCAAGCGCTGCTGAGCCAAAGTATCAATAATGGTGAGATACCAGGATTTAAGCTTGGCGGGATCGCGCAATGCGCGCTCAACCGCAGCACGGAAAAGCTGAACACCTTGTTTGCGAAAATAAATCAAACCGATTGATTCAGCATCCGTTTGCTCTGCAGTGAGCACTTTGCTGACATGCCTTACCCATCCTTCAGTGTCCAACTGCACTTTCATGTCATCTTCATCAAACATTTGCTTGAAGTCTACGCAAAGCGTGATGGGTGCCATTTCAGCGTGCAGCACACGCGATAATAAATCGGCATCAAACAGTGTATCGCCATTCAGCAACAGAAAATCATCTGTCATCTCATCTCGTGCAATCCAGCAACTGGCCAGATTATCCGCCACTTCGAAAAAAGGGTTAAAGCGCGTTCTGACTTGCGGATAATCAGCGTAACGCTCCGCCAGTAATGCTTCCACCTTCCCCATTTGAAATCCGACAATCACGGTTATATCTTCGATTCCTGCCCGCAGTAAAGCATCGATCTGCCATGCGATCACAGGCTTATCAAAAACGGGTAACAAGCACTTAGGCGTATTTTCAGTGAGAGGAAGTAGCCGCCGCCCCTGGCCTGCACTCAAAACAATTGCTTTAAGAGGGATTGGGCTTTTTTTGTCAGTCATAGCATCATTTGACGCGTTATTTATCTTCTTATGATTGTTGGCGTCGGGATATTAATATTAGTGAGCTATTCTACTGGAAAACATCGAACTTTCCTTAATTTGATAACGGTCTTGAGTGCAATAATCATTGAAGTAACATTCCGTTCAAGCTCTTCAGCTCTGCGGCGATCTTGCCCACGGTCTTCAAGAAATCATCGACTTCGACCATAGTATTGTCATGACCGAGGCTCACTCTTACTGCGCAACGCGCCAGCATGGGCGCAACTCCCATTGCATCCAGCACATGACTCTGGCCGGGTGTCACACTGGAGCAGGCAGCACCGCTGGCAACTGCAAAACCCGCTTTATCCAGGCGAACAACCAACGTATCCCCTTCAATCTCCGACAGCGCAAAATAACAGGTATTGGGTAAGCGTGGCGCGCCCAATCCAAAAATAGTGGCACCCAACGCAAGCAGGCCTTGTTCTAGATATTCACGCAACTTGGTCAAGCGAGCAGACATCTCGTCCATACGTGATCCAGCCAGTTCACAGGCAGCACCGAAACCGACGATAGCTGGCACATTCTCCGTCCCTGAACGCAGTCCATTTTCGTGTCCTCCCCCATAAATCAATGGCTTGAGGAGTAACCGTTTGTCGATGATCAATGCTGCTGCGCCTTTGGGTCCGTAAATCTTGTGTGCTGAAATGGTCATCGCATGCACTCTCAATTCATTGAAATCGAACGAAATCTTGCCGAATGCCTGAACTGCGTCGGTATGCATCCAGGCACCTTGAGCACGGGCCATATCTGCGATTTTAGCAACCTCCTGAATCACGCCGGTTTCATTGTTTGCTAACATCACCGATACCATAGCAGGCTGGTCTGCCAAGGCATTACTTGCATCCTCCAATCGCACCTGCCCCAATTCATTCACCGGGAGTTGGTGCAACAGCCAACGCTCACTCGTTCTTCGCGCCAATTCCTGGGCTGGTCGCCTGATACAAGGATGCTCAATCGCGCTGATGACCACACGGGAAGGCTTTAAATAGTCTGCCACTCCGCGAATAAAAAGGTTGTTTGCTTCCGATCCGCCGCTGGTAAAGATGATCTGTGATGGTTGCACTCCAACAGCCTGCGCGACCTGCTCGCGCGCCTGATTGATCGCACGGCGAGCTGCCATACCATACGCATGACCACTGGATGCATTGCCATATTCCTGCCGAAAATACGGCAGCATTGCTTCCAATACTTTTTCATCTATTGCGGTGGTAGCATTATGATCAAAATAAGTCTGCGTCATTTATTTTCAATTTTTCCAATATGATTGGCACGGGGTAAGTCAATACCATAATTTTCCTACTCATGGGATTGTAACGGGACACCCAATATTTCCAGCGCTTTATCAAGCGCTTCCAGTGCTTCTTTATGCTTTCCTTTGTTATGTAAGACTTCACCTTCAGCGCGCAACTTCTTGACCTCTGCTTCTTGCACTTCGGTGATCGCCGGTTTTTTTGCCAAAGCCTCATCAATTTTTCTCATATCGATCGTACAACGATAGGCGTATGCCCCGCTACTAAAGATAAGCAAACAAAGCATAGCGATAAAATGACGCAATTTCATCTGAACCTCCATGTATCCGTGGTTAATTGAACCGATTAAAACCATTTCAATGGATAAAAGCTAAACTTACAAACATTACTTTAGATTCTGGATACGGCAGAAACAATCTACCTTTATCGAAAATCTTAAAAAATAAGCAAAAAGTGCTAAAAGTATACTCTCACATTCTTTCTAAATGGATATACCATTCTGACAGTTACCGTTCGCGATGAGCTATCAAGCCGTCAAGTTACACGAATGCCGGCCTTCGACTGATTCAAGCCAAACGATATATTGGTACCTATGTTATTCCATTTCCAAATCAAAGATGACACGAAGGCGAACCGCAGACAGTATAAATAATACGGCAAGGAGAAGCCGACAAAGTCAGGTTTGATTTAGAAATGGAGTTGCTGGGACGATCTACTAGGCGCTCCTAATCTTGTACTGATAAAATCATCCAGTGCCATAGCCCATTCTTTGCGGGTAAAAATGAAACCTTCGTTGTGCCCGCCCTGCAATGTCAGGAATAGCTTCGGTTCGGCTGCTACCTGAAAGAGCGCCTGGCCGTGCCAAAAAGGCACGATTTCATCTTGCGGGCTATGCGCGACCAATACTGGGCAAGTGACAGACAGCAAATAATCGATCGTATTGTATTGAAATCGGGATAGGAGGCGCACTGGCAGGAAAGGATATAATTCTGCTGCCAAGTCAGGCACCGAAGTAAATACCGATGCCAACACCAATGCGCCAGCATCTTTTTGGGCGGCTAACCAGGCTGCGATAGCTCCACCAAGTGATTCGCCGAATAGCACGATACGAGAAGGCGGAATAGCTTTTATCTCGGTCAAGTATTGCCATGCCGCTGATGCGTCACGATACGTGCCAGCTTCTGATGGTGAACCGCTGCTTTTGCCATAACCACGATAATCAAAAATGAAGGTGTTATATCCCAACCGATAAAACGTCAATAAATAATCTCTTCGATGGGAAATATTGCCCGCATTGCCGTGCAAGAAAAGAATGGTTCCTTTTGCCTCGACAGGGGCAGGTACAAACCACCCATGCAGGGTTTCCTTGTCAACCGTGGTAATCGCCACTGACTCATAGGGAAGCCCCTCTTGGGCGGGCGTAAAGGTAATTTTGCGTTGCGGAAAATAGATAAGATACGATTGGGCAAAAAATACCAATAGCAGCAAAGCTGCATAACCGGCTGCCATGAAAATAACCAGTTTAAGTAACATGCGCATAATGACTAAATTAACGTAGCATTCTTGAAAGAAGAAAAGTTAATCATGAATCAATGGATCATGTCCTGATAATCAACTCCTACCGTTATAATAGCGCATTATTAATTTTCAGGATTACCAATGAATTTAGATCGCGTCGATTCGGGTCAGGATCTTCCCAATGATTTTAATGTGATCGTAGAAATACCCATGAATTCCGATCCCATCAAATATGAAATGGACAAGAAAACAGGCGCCATGTTTGTAGACCGTTTTATGTCCACTTCCATGCATTATCCCTGTAATTATGGCTATATTCCACATACCTTATCGGAAGATAAAGATCCAGTAGATGTTTTGGTCATATCGCCAGTGCCCTTGATTACTGGGGTAGTCGTTCGATGTAGACCGATCGGTGTATTGCATATGACCGACGAAGCTGGCGAAGATATCAAGTTAGTAGCTGTGCCGATTGATAAGCTATGCAGCCTTTATACCCATATCAAATCGGTGGAAGATCTGCCTGAATTCATGCGTGCGCAGATTGCGCATTTCTTTGCACACTACAAAGACTTAGAAAAGGGCAAATGGGTCAAGATTGAAGGATGGGGCGGTATTGAAGATGCCAAGGCGGAGATCATGGCGGGCGTCAAACGGTATACCTCAGCAAAACATAAGCCTAAATTCTAATATCTTATGCGTGGTGATGTACGCTACACAACCAGCCCCGCGGCATAACCTGAAGACCAGGCCCACTGGAAATTAAAACCACCCAAATGTCCGGTCACGTCGACAACCTCGCCGATAAAAAACAGGCCGGGGCGTTTTTTTGCCTCCATTGTCTGTGAAGAGAGTTCTTGCGTATCGACACCCCCTACTGTAACTTCCGCCGTTCGGTAGCCTTCGGTACCTGTTGGCTTGATATACCAGTCGTTGACAGCACGCGCAAGTACTGCCAGCTTGCTATCAGACAATGAACCCAGCGTCCCATTGCACGTCTGCTCATCGCAGATGCTTTGTGCAAGGCGTCTGGGCAGAATTTCAGAAAGTGCGTTGCTCACATGCAGCTTAGGTTGACTTTGCTTCTTCTCTTTGAGAAACCTGAAAATGTCTGTTGCGGGTGCCAGATTAACGATGATTTGCTCACCCTCTTGCCAGTATGATGAGATCTGCAAGATGGATGGGCCACTCAGCCCCCGGTGAGTGAACAACAGCCCTTCGGCAAAGACCTGCTTCTTGTAGCATACCTCCGCCTCGACCGATAAACCACTCAACATCTTGCAGCGTTCCAGCAACGCACCATCGAAAGTCAGTGGCACCAGACCAGCTCGTGGCCGAATGACATTCAAGCCGAATTTCTTGGCGGTTTCATAGCCGAAATTGCTTGCTCCGATTTTCGGGATCGAAAGGCCGCCCGTCGCAATCACGAGAGAGGCACAGGTATGATCACCTTTACTGGTTTTGACCTGATAACCAGCCTGGATAGTCTCGATATCAAGCACTCGTGTTGGTATTTCCAGTTTCACTCCAGCCTCGCGAGCTTCCGTTAGCAGCATGTTAATGATCTGCTTGGCTGAATCGTCACAAAATAACTGGCCCAGCTTTTTTTCATGAAAAGCAATACCGTGCCTGCGCACCAAGGCGATGAAATCCTGCGCAGTATATTGTTTGAGCGCTGATCTGCAGAAATGCGGATTTTGCGAAAGATAACATTGGGGGTGGGCATGGATATTGGTAAAGTTACATCGTCCGCCGCCAGAAATACGTATCTTCTCTGCAATCTTTGCCATATGGTCGATCAGCCATACTCGGCGCCCGCGTTTCCCGGCCTGTATCGCACACATTAGCCCAGCTGCACCAGCACCGATGATGATCACATCGTAGCTATGAAACATATTTTATGTTGTTGATTAAAGCAGGATTTTACTTTTTGTAAGCTGAAATGGTGTGTCATGAATCCAGTAAGGAATGTGGAAAGCCTAATGCTAAATCTTGATCAATGGAACCAAAGCGCCGTTACTAAGACTTGGTTCTGGTCAACGCGCACGTCTGCAAATGCTGCCAGGCGATACCACCCACATGTTTATTTCCCTTCAATGTTGCCATCACGCGGCTATCATTAATCTTCTTAATCATCAAAGCAAATGCATAAGCTGGCCCTGTATCGACACTACCTTGACCAGAGGAACGGATTTCTGGATTCGGGGCAACATAATCATAAACTGCATCGGGATTGGTGGGGGAGTTACGCGCATAGATACCCGGCAGGAATCTCGTGTCATATCCATAAATCTCGGATGCGTCAATATCTTGGTAGAGTCGATTGCTGAATTGCAACATGCGAATTGACCATCTGCTATCCGCTTGCAGCCTAGCCACAACACAGCGTGCCAGATCAACATGATTTCCTGCGAGCGGTTCTTCATAAATCCACGGTTGCTCTTTCGGCCCTCTGACACTTGCGCATGCAGCCAGGAATACGACCAAAATTACGATCAATTTTTTCATCATAGCATTCTCCCCCAAAATTGTGGAAAGTAACACCAAAACAGAGCTTATCCCCAGATTAGCCCCACATTATAGCTGATCCCATATAAAATGATTTAAAGTGCATAAGCGGTAAAGAGCTGCTCGATGGAGCATCCTTCCTTTTTTCTGATTGTTTTGGCCTGG
>NZ_FNPJ01000037.1 GCF_900107265.1 Nitrosomonas sp. Nm33
CTGCTTTTGCCAATGCAGGGCACACGCTTGAATATTTGCCGTCTTATTCTCCAGACTTTAATGACATTGAACCAAAATGGGCCCAGGCCAAAACAGTCAGAAAAAAGGAAGGATGCTCCATCGAGCAGCTCTTTACCGCTTATGCACTTTAAATCATTTTATATGGGATCAGCTATAGTAAAAGTTGCCGTGAGTGTGTGTTGTCTGATGTGCGCTTTTGATCAAGCGCAATGGCGGTGTTATCTGGCACATTGAGCATAAAAATAATCCATTTGCTATCAATACAGAATATGAGAGCGAGCACGGCATTGATGGTGAGTATATCGACTGGATCATCCATAACGATGGTGATATTGACCAATTGCAGATTGAGATTGCTTGCGCGCTGGATGGGATAACAGGGGTTATGCGCAGGAGGTTCGTGTGAGTCAACAAATTGGTTCTCATCAAATCGTGCGCTGTGCTTGGTCAGTCGCTGATTCTGCTGGGTAGGTGGTTGCCTGGTGGCAAGGTGGATAGTAGGGAGTTTAAGGTGCTGAATCCTGCCAGGGCAGCGCCCGACCATAGGAAATCCATGGAAATAAAAAATCGTTTGTCTGTCGGGTGCGCTTCTGCTTTTGCTCAAGTGTAGGTGTTTGTAGCACCTGAACGGAAGATAAATCAATCGACAACAATGTGTCGAGCGTAATGATCCCGAATCAAAGACAGAGCTATCAGCCGCCAGCATGTGCTCATGCTTTTACGGTTGATATCTTTTTGAGGTAAAATTTTTATGCAATCCTTATCCTTAATGTTGTAGAATTACGCACGTATCGGGACCCCGCAACCATTGAATTACTGGTATAGTTACTCGGCAGATAATTCCAAGAATTTTCGGCCCTTTGCTGGATTTGGCAAAGGGCTTTTTAATGAAATCTTTAGCACCAGAAGTCACATACATCTTGGTTTCTATTTCTGGTGTGATAGTGGTCTAGTTTATAAAAATTTTAACCGGGTTACTGTTATTTACCAATCAGCAACGCTGATTGATGTAAAATTGTCTTATGGCGGGCCTCCCCGCATTGCAGGGTAGTGAACCTGGTCAGATCCGGAAGGAAGCAGCCACAGCTATTTTTTTGCAAGTGCCGGGGGTTAGGCTCGCCACCCCAACAGATAGATAGGTTATTGATAATCATCTGCCCTTTTTCCTTCATTTGACAAATATCGTGTCTCAAACACAAGTCCTTGCTCGGAAATGGCGCCCAAGAAACTTTTCTGAATTGACTGGGCAAGACCATATCGTTAAAGCAATTACTCATTCACTTGAGCAGAATCGATTGCATCATGCCTACTTGTTTACAGGGACACGTGGTGTCGGTAAAACAACGATTGCTAGAATCCTGGCTAAAGCATTGAATTGCGAAGCGGGTGTGACATCCATGCCTTGTGGAGAATGCCCGGCTTGTATGTCCATTGATAAAGGAAATTTTGTTGATTTGGTTGAATTGGATGCAGCATCCAATACCCAAGTCGATAGTATGCGTGAACTCCTTGAGAGCGCAAGCTATGCGCCCACTGCTAGCCGGTATAAAGTTTATCTCATTGATGAGGTACACATGCTTTCCAGATCGGCTTTTAATGCCATGCTCAAGACTCTGGAAGAGCCTCCTGAACATGTCAAATTCATACTGGCGACCACCGATCCGCAGAAGATCCCTATCACTGTATTATCGCGTTGCCTTCAGTTTAATTTGAAGCAAATTCCTTCCTCTTTGATTGCAGTACATTTGGGAAAAATATTATCGCAAGAGCAGATCACATTCGATTCTGCGTCCTTGCAATTATTGGCAAGAGCTGCCCAAGGTAGTATGCGAGATGCGTTGAGCCTGCTCGATCAAGCAATTGCATATGGCGATGGTGTTGTCAAAGAAGCTGATATCCATACCATGCTGGGTGTAATAGACCAAGAATATCTATATGACTTATTAGAAGCGCTAGCGAGAAAAGATGGCGCAAAGATGCTATCGATTGCTGATGAGATGGAGGCGCGCAGCTTATCATTCGATAGCGCTTTACAGGAGCTGGCAACCATCCTTCATCGTCTTGCGTTAGCACAAATTGCGCCTCAGACGGTTGATGAGACATTGCCTGAACGTGAGCGGGTTTTTGCATTGGCTAGACATTTTACAGCTGAAGATGTGCAATTGTATTACCAGATCGCACTTCATGGGCGTAATGATTTAAATCTGGCGCCGGATGAATATGCAGGATTTACGATGACTTTAATGCGGATGCTGGCATTTATACCCGAGCAGATATTTCCAGGCGGGATTTCTAAGAATTCTGGAGAAGGAGGGGATATTAGGCAAGAAGCCATTCAAGTGATAAATCAGGCTACAAATAATAGTCAATCGATCCAGAAAAAAGAGACTGAGATTTCTGGTTCTCCTAATGAAGACTGGTTGGCAATCGTAAATCAGTTGAAACTGAATGGAATGACTAAGATGCTGGCGCAGCATTGTGAAGCTAAACTTTTCACAGCTGACATGATTGAGCTGTGGGTGCCAGAAGTGCATAAATATTTGTTAGAAAAGACTTATCAGGACAGGCTAAAAACTGCATTAGAAAACTATTTTAAGAAACCTGTTAAAGTTACGTTCTTGGTCGGCACTATTACGGGTATGACGTCACTGGTCATGCAGGAGCGTGAAAAACAGGCAAAGCAATCAGAAACGATTGCGGCAATTGAAGCAGATCCCTTTGTGAGAGAAATAGTAGAAAATTTTGATGCAAAACTAATCGTTTCTTCGATTAAATCAATTGAATAATGGAGACAGGATAATGATAAAAGCGAATTTAGGTAATTTAATGAAGCAAGCGCAGCAGATGCAGGAAAATATGAAGGCAATGCAAGAACAGCTGGCGACGATAGAAGTTGAAGGTCAATCAGGAGCGGGTATGGTCAAGGTGGTGATGACTTGCCGCCATGATGTCAAGCGTGTCAATATTGATAACAGTTTGATGGGTGATGATAAAGAAATGCTGGAAGATTTGATAGCTGCTGCAGTGAATGATGCGGTGCGCCGGGTAGAGACAACCACGCAAGAAAAAATGGCAAGTTTAACGGGTGGACTGGGTCTGCCTCCCGGCATGAAACTGCCTTTCTGAGTAAGAGATTGAATGCATCAGATTAAACCTTGGGTTGTTTATTTTGTTTATCGATATTCAGCGCCTTTTCAAATTTTTCCTGTTAAGAAGTAAAGTAAATGCGTACCAAGCGAGTATTCAGTGCGAGAAAAAGGCAGGATTTGACGCCCATGAGTGACAATACTGCCATCAAGCCCGCCCCAATGGTTACTCATAAGCTTCAAAAGTTATTGGCGCAAAGCGGTCTGGGTTCGCGGCGTGAGATGGAAGCCCTGATCGCTTCGGGGCAGGTCAGTATCAATGGCAAGGTCGCAAAATTAGGAGATCGGGTAGGGTCAAGAGATCTGGTGCGTGTGAATAGGCGTATTATACGGATCAATATCAATGAGCGTTTGCCGCGCATTATTCTCTATCATAAACCAGAAGGTGAAATTGTGAGTCGTCATGATCCCGAAGGGCGTCCCTCTGTTTTTGATAAATTACCACAACTGAAATCATCTCGCTGGATTGCTATTGGTAGATTGGATTTCAATACTAGCGGATTGCTGATATTTACCACAAACGGAGTCTTGGCAAACCGACTTATGCACCCGCGTTTCCAAGTGGAGCGTGAATATGCGGTTAGAATTGTCGGTCGCTTGACTCCAGAGCAAAAGAGCCAATTATTAACAGGGGTTGAGCTGGAAGATGGGCTGGCAAAATTTAGTGATTTGTCAGAACAAGGTGGTGAGGGCGCCAACCGGTGGTATCACGTGATATTAAAAGAGGGCAGGAATCGGGAAGTGAGACGCCTGTTTGAAGCATTGGGTTTAACAGTCAGCCGGTTGATTCGCATACGGTTTGGCCCGATTCATCTGCCTCCCAGATTAAAGCGCGGCATGTGGCATCAACTGGATGAAAATGAAACCGCATACTTGCTAGAGCTAGTTAATGATACTTCGCCCTCTGGTGTTATTGCAAAACATAGTAAGTTAAATTTAACCTAAAAACTGTCTTTAGGTTAAATCACTGCGCTTCAACATGAAAACAAATTGATCACCTGCGCTTGTTTCCAGCCAGGTAAAAGGCAGGTGAGGAAAGGATTGCTCAAGGATATCTCGATTATGACCAATTTCTACAATCAATAACCCTTCTTCGGTCAGATAATTGGAGGCTTCGCTCAGTATCGTCCGTATTATAGCCAACCCATCCGGACCAGCTGCAAGCGCAATTCTTGGTTCATGGCGATATTCTTCAGGGAGTGTGGCCATCGACTCAGCATTGACATAGGGTGGATTGCTAATGATCACATCATAGCGTTTCCCAGCTAATTCATTAAATAAATCAGATTGAATCGGATTGATCGCGTGTGCTAGATCATAACGGACGATATTTTTAAGCGTGACTTCCAACGCTTCAGCTGAAATATCCACCGCATCAACGCTTGCATTTTCGAATGCATGAGCCAGTAATACAGCCAGACAACCTGAGCCCGTACACAGATCCAGCACTGCATGAATAGCATCAGGTTGTTTGACCCAAGGTGCCAGCTGGCTTTGTAATAATTCAGTGATAAACGAGCGCGGGATGATAACGCGTTTGTCGACGTAAAAACTGAAGTCGCCTAACCAGGCTTCATTCGTCAGATAAGCAATCGGGATTCTTTCTGCTACGCGTTGTTCAATGCGATGGATGATTTGATCGCACTCAGGCTGGGTGAGGTGTGCGTCCAGAAACAAGTCTAATTGGTCAGGAGTAAGATGTAGGGTGTGTAAAATCAGATGAGCTGCTTCCTCATAAGCAGTGGGAAATCCATGGCCATAAAACAAGTCAGCTTGATTAAAATAGCTTACAGCAAAACGTAACAGATCACGCAGGGTGCGTAGTTCGTTCCTGGCGTAGTTGATAATTGGAACTCTAGGCTCTTGGGAAGAGGTCACCATACTTCTGGCAATAAAAGAGTATTTGCATGTGACATGAATGTAGCATAAAAGATACACTGATGCTCAAATTATTTGATTAAATAACAATATGAATGATATTAATGAATAAAGAATATTTTATGCGGGCAGCACTTGACCTCGCATGCAAGGCACAGGAACTCGGAGAAGTCCCGGTGGGCGCAGTAGTCGTTAGAAATGGTGAAATCATAGGTCGTGGCTATAATCGCTCCATCGTAGCCATGGATCCGACAGCACATGCAGAAGTGATGGCATTACGTGACGCAGCTCAGAATCTGGGTAATTACCGTCTATTGGACTGCACGTTGTTCGTAACCCTTGAGCCTTGTGTAATGTGCATCGGTGCACTTTTTCATGCCAGGATCAAGCGCTTGGTGTATGCCGCTGCCGATCCCAAAACAGGTGTCTGTGGAAGTGTGTTAAATCTACCAGCGGAGACAAGACTCAATCATCACCTGGAAGTAATCGGGGGTGTGCTGGCAACCGAGGCAGGCAGTCTGCTAAGACAGTTTTTTATCTCAAAGCGAAATCTTGGTAAAGCGGTTTTATTATGAGAATTCATATCAGTATTGAGCAACAACAACTCGACTTGATAAATGATGAAGATAAGGTTGTCAGCAGCTATTTGATCTCTTCTGCCAGAAACGGTATCGGTCAGCAACGGGGGAGTTTTTGTACACCGCTGGGAAAGCATATTATCCGTGCCAAAATTGGGGATAAGCAACCGATCAATACAGTTTTCATCAAACGCCGTCCTACCGGAGAAATTTACACACCCGAGCTGGCTGCCCGCTATCCCGGTCGGGATTGGATTCTAACGCGTATCATGTGGTTGTCAGGGTGTGAGATTGGATTCAATCGACTAGGCCTGGTTGACACCATGCGCCGTTATATCTATATCCATGGCAGCCCCGATAGCGCAGAAATGGGTAAACCTGGTTCGATTGGTTGTATTCGCATGCATAATGGCGATTTGCTGGATTTATTTAACCAGGTATCAATTGGAGTGTCTGTAGATATCAATCATTGAATTTTTCTCCTGATTCTCAGTTCTAATTATTGGAAATTAAATTTCTGAGTAATTTTTTTACTAAGCTGTTTTCTAATTATTAGAAATTGAGGTAAGGAGAAAAATCATGAGACATTTTCGTTTTGTATTTGCACTATTCTCAATGTTGACTATCTTGGCTTTTAGCTCATTAGCGCTATCGTCAGAAAGTGATGAGCTGGAATTCAGAGCTACTGTGCTAGCAATTAATATGCCCACAGACGGTGATAGCACGATAACGGTCAGGCTGATTACAGAAAATACACCTCCTTTTGAGGGTCCTATTGTTATCACGGGAGCAACAGAGATAGAATCAAATGGCTTTGAGATCCCTTTATCTGAGTTGCAAGTTGGCGATATCATTAAGGTTGAAGCCTTTTTTGGCGCAAATGGAATGATCATTGCAAAAGAGATAGAGGTTCTCGATGCCCAGGTTGCTGAGGTGGGTCGCTTCCGAGTACAGGGCGCAATCCAGCAATTGACCCCTGTAAATAATGATGTCCTCATGAGAGTTATTGGGATCGATATCTTGGTTAATGCGTCGACAATAATCCGGACTAGGGAGTTACGCAATATCGAAAACTTATTAATTACTTCCCTGCGAGTGGGTGATATTGTCGATGTAAGAGGAAGGTTCGTTGATAACAGGTTAGTGGCTGATCGGATTGAAGTTGGCGAAAGACCTGATGAGGAGGTTAAAGTTAAAGGAACGATTGTTCAACTGAATAATAACACTATTGTCATTGCAATTGATGGTGCAAATCTCACTGTGATCAGAACTGAATCAACTGATGTCCGTGGTAATTTGGCGATGGGGATGTTTATCGAGGTGGAGGGTTTTCTTGATAAAGATCTGCATATTATTGCAGAGGAAATCAAGGTAGATGATAATCGTGACGGCAATGTCGACGATGATCATGATTTTGGACGGAAAAAAGATCGCGATGATGATCGATTTGGTCGTGATAGAAATCATAATGGCGGTCGTGACGACAACGCTCCTGGCAACATGAACACCCCTAGCAATATGAACATGTAGTGTAAATCTAAAAAAAGACTGCTAAATTTTTAAAGACTTGAACTAGCAAAAAGATCCGGAGATCCAGCTGCTAGTTCAAGTATTGCTTTATTAAGGGGTGATCGTAATCGTAACGGTACTTTTCACTGTATCATTGATGATGCCATCCTGGTTGTCATCAACAGTAAAGGTTAGAGTGTAAGTGCCGGCAGGGAGCTCACCAGTAGAAATATTCAGAATGGGAAAGTGATCAATAGCAAATAATTCACCCTCATGCATTCGAAGAGGCTGCTCTGACGGGATAAATTCAAGCTTATTATTTAGCCAGAATGTCCCCACCGGAGTAATTGCCTGTATCCAGTAATTTGTTTGATTTCCCCCATAGACACCAGGATCAAGTGACACAGTAAGAGCCAAACTATCGTTCTGTGACAGGGTTATAGAATCGGTTGCGTTATTGGCAAAAATAGTAGGAACGGGTGTTGAATGCTGAGGAGGGAAGGGAGGGGGTATGTTATTAAAAAACCATGAAATATTGCTGTTAAAGTAAATTTGCCCACGAGTAATCACAAAGTGTGAAGAATTGATTGGCTCTGCGCTAATTTCACAAACTGAAAACGACGCTCTATTGTTATCGAAACTGAGAACAATATCGGCTGCATCAGTGAGTCCGATAAATTCTAGCTTTAACGAATAGTCGTCAGCTGTGTCTGCCACTTTGTCCAAGCCACTCATGGCTAGTCGCAGTATGGCTACATCATCTGCTGTCAAGGTGCGTTGTGCTTCACCAGCATGAACTCCCTGTTGCATAACAGCTTCAGTATTCTGAATACCGAATAATGCAGCGACATGACGGTCAGCATTTGCAACAAAGGTGTTTCCAGGTGGTAGATCCGATAGATCGCGGCTGTAGGTTGTCATATCCACCTTTGTTGCGATACTAAATGGATTATTGTTACTTTTACGAAACCAGTGAAGATTAATGTCGTCACCACGTAAATCATCGCCAGAACCACTAACGCCGTCAGGACCTTTGTCAAGGTTGAATTGATTGTCAGCTCCCCTGGTGGATTGAGTAAAGTTTCTGTCTGCACTATTCAAACCTGATTCCGATGCAAGATTGGGATGTCCTAGTCCAATACAATGCCCCACTTCGTGCAATACAACCGATTCAAAATCAAACTGGTCAGCAGGAACATTGCTACCCTCTTTAACGATATTATTGATCGTGGGAAGCAAATTATTCCAGGTGCTGATGGTATTTTGGATAGGAATCACCATTTCTTCTGCATGAAGGGAGGAGGGAGAAATGCCAAGCGTTACGGTCAGACTGGTACCTTCACCTCTATAGCCAGAAGAATGAGTAATGATATCGACTCCATGTTCTCTAGCGAACTCAAAAGTTCCTGCGATAGAGGGTGAAACAACACTTATCGCAAGCGATAATAATGTTAACTTCAAGTCAATGAGAGTAAAAGATGCAAGCTGATAGTGTGTGCGTTTCATCTTGATCAATTAAATGTAAATAATAGGTTTTGCCTCTGGAGTCGTGAGTGGTGTGCTGTAATCAGTTATCAGCCATTTATTTAATTTTTCTAAGATCAGCTCATTTCATGATCGTTTCTAGCTGCTGTGAACTGAGATGAGGTACTGAATTTCTTCGATACTGGAAAATTGCTCAGCAGCCCATTTGAGGCCGCACCGTGAAATGGTCTTTTTTGCATTCAAGTCTCCCTGTTCAAACATTTATCGCGTTATCGATGATCTCATTGCCTGCTTTGTAATAAACTCAACATATTGAAAAAAATCACAGTGAAGGCTTGTCAATAACACCCAGATGAAAGCTGATTTGCCCTTTACGCCGTTCTTCCAGATAGCGTTTCAAAGGATCATGAATAACGCGAAAAGCTATTTCATTCCATGGAATTTCACGCTCATCGAAAAGCTTGACTTCCAGACTCTCTATGCCGGGAGAAAAATCCAGATCCAACAAGCGAGCCTGAAACAGGAGATAAACCTGGCTGATATGAGGTAAGCTATAAACAGCGTATAGATCACCAATTTCTACCCGCGCATTGGCTTCTTCCAGCGTTTCCCGGGCAGCTGCCTGCGCTAATGTTTCGTTGTTTTCCATAAAACCTGCCGGCACAGTCCATTTCCCTTCTCGGGGTACGATCGCCCGGCGGCATAATAGAATCTTGTCTTTCCATTCAGGGATGCATCCCACGATCATTTTTGGATTCTGATAATGAATAGTATGACAAGTAGTACAGACAAAACGGGGTAATGTATCACCTTGTGGTATATATAACTCGACTGTGGCACTACAGCTACTGCAGAATTTCATAGTCTTACCTCAGATACCTCAGATACCTCAGTCGATGAGCAATGTTTAAGCACAATAGGTTTTTCGATATTGGTATGATCATCGGTTGTTTTGTTGGGAGCGATGGTTCACTGTAAAAGCACGTTCGGCAAGTAATTTCCCGGATTGATCCTGTACCTCAACTCGCCATTGACCCATTTGGGTTTTATTTAGCATTTTATTGGCATGCGTGCGCCAGTTATCATCTTCAATTACAAGTGGGATTTTCGCAACTTCTTTGTCTTGGTAAAACCAATTTACACTGACTTCTTTACCTTTTAATCCACGTAAGTGGAGAAAAAAATAGATTGGCTGACTTGTTCCTTGATCAAGCCAGACATGATCAATATTGTCAACGGGTTCTTGTTGCTGAATAGCACTGGTCAATTGGGCTTTGATAATATGAGATTGATCCGTGGAAGCCTCTTTTGCCTTGGCTGATTGGCTGGTTGTTTTATTCTTGGCTATTTCAGGCTTTTTGAGGGGAATGATGGTGTATCCCAGATTTGTTGTTGCTTCAACGATAGGCTCTGGAGTAGGTGTGGCTTCAGGAACTGGCTCCATGGCTGGAGCGGAGATTTCACTACTCGTATCACTATTATTTGCCGATAGATCATTTGATTCCATGTTCTTATCGAGGACTAAGCTATTAGAATTTATGGACTGAGTGTCTTCTGATGATAAAGTCTCTCTAATCGGCTGGTTACTTTCCTCAGCAAACCACCAGAAAATCCCACCCAGTATTATCGCAAGTAACAATCCCGCTGTAGATATTTTTCTCCAATCAAAAGGAGGTTTAGTTTGATTGACTATTTCTTCTGAGTTTACAGCCTCTGGAAATTGTGGAGTCTGGTTAAGTTTGATGCGAATCTTGAGTTGCTGGTCATTCATAATGAAAATAGATTAAAACTTGATGAGCTCTACTAACTATTGTAGAGCCCAATAGATTAAACAGCGAGAACATTATAATAGTATTACTGTTTAAAAAATATTACAGCAAACGAATATCTCGTATATTGCCAGATTATGCTGATAATTGGAGAAACTGAGCTGAGTTGATGCCTTCATTCTCCAAGAATAATATTTAAGTATTCCAGAGAAAATCGCTATTCTAGGCCTATCATTGATGGGAAAATGTCTGGAATAAATAGAATTCGCAAAATTATTTACAATTTGACTTGCGCCATAAATTACGCTTACAAGCGAGTATCTCAAAATTGATATGAATGATCCCATCGAAACAATTCAACAGCAAATCCAGACATTGCGTGAAGTGATTGGTATGCACAATTATCGTTATCATACCTTGAATGCACCGACCATTCCGGATGCAGAGTTCGACCGATTGTTTCGCGAATTGCAGCAGCTCGAGCAGCGTTATCCCCAGCTTATTACCCCTGATTCTCCTACTCAGCGTGTAGGCGCTGCACCGCTCAAAGAATTTACCCAGGTGACGCATCGCACCCCTATGCTTTCACTGAATAATGCGTTTGAAGACAGTGAAGTGGAAGCATTTGATCGGCGTATCCGAGAGGAATTAAAAGTTGATAGTGTCGAATATACGGTGGAGCCTAAATTTGATGGATTAGCTGTTAATTTAACATATGAAAATGGTGTGTTGACACGTGGTGCAATGCGTGGCGATGGCTATAAGGGGGACGATATCACGCTCAATTTGCGTACCATGAAATCGATTCCTTTGCGATTGCCTCTTGAACATCCGCCATCCTTGTTTGAGGTGCGGGGTGAAGTACTGATATTGAAAGCAGATTTTGAGAAACTCAATCTCGAACAGCAGAAAAAAGGTGAAAAACCCTTTGCTAATTCACGTAATGCCGCAGCAGGATCGCTCAGGCAGCTTGATTCGGCTATTACAGCGAAGCGCAGGTTGACATTTTTTGCCTACGGCGTGGGTGTCCATGAAGGAGTAGCTCCTCCCTATATTCGGCAAAGTGAAGTGATGGCCTACTTGCAATCACTGTATTTTCCGATAGCCAAGTATAAAGTGGTTAGCGGTGTAAAAGAATTGCTGGTGTACTACCTCGTGATGCAGACTTTTCGTGATGGGCTGACTTACGATATCGATGGGATCGTTTATAAAGTAAACGATTTAGCGCAGCAGGAAAAGCTTGGCTTCGTCTCCCGTGCGCCTCGTTTTGCGCTAGCCCATAAATATCCTGCGCAGGAAGCCGTGACTGACTTGGTAGGCATTGATGTTCAAGTTGGAAGAACAGGAGCGCTAACGCCTGTTGCAAGATTGGCACCGATTTTTGTTGGCGGCGTGACAGTAACCAATGCAACCTTACATAACGAAGATGAAATCAAACGTAAGCAAATTATGATTGGCGATAAAGTGATTGTGCGCAGAGCGGGGGATGTCATTCCGGAGGTAGTCGCTGTTGTTCCTGAGCAGCGTCCACCTCATGCAAAACCTTTCTTAATGCCTGATCACTGCCCCATCTGTGGTGCTCGAGCAGTACGTCTGCCGGGAGAAACAGTCACGCGTTGTACCGGTGGTCTATTTTGTCCTGCACAGCGCAAACAGGCTATTCTTCATTTTGCTTCGCGCCGTGCGATGGATATCGAAGGACTGGGTGAAAAACTGGTAGATCAATTAGTGGAAAATGCCATCGTGCGTACCCCTGCCGATCTCTATAAACTCGGTCTTTCCGCGCTGGCTAATCTGGAGCGTATAGCAGAGAAATCAGCAAACAACTTGCTGCTGGCGATTGAAAAAAGTAAGCGGACCACACTCGCTCGATTCATTTACGCACTGGGCATTCGTCATGTAGGTGAATCTACTGCCAAGGATCTGGCGAATTATGCTGGTCAGCTTGACCGATTGATGGCTATGAACGTTGAGCAGTTACAGGAGGTTCCGGATATCGGTCCTGTGGTGGCGCAAAGTATTGCTGATTTTTTTGCAGAGAAGCACAACCGGGAGGTGATCGAGCAGTTACGTAGCTGTGGGGTCAGATGGGAAGAGAGTTCAGAAAAGGTAATGCAGGTTAGTAGCCTCCTTCATGGCAAAACCTTTGTTCTGACAGGAACTTTGCCCAGCATGACACGAGATACGGTGAAAGAAAAAATTGAACATTTGGGGGGGAAAGTCACGGGTAGTGTTTCCTCAAAAACCGATTATGTGGTGGCGGGAGTCGATCCGGGTAGCAAATATGACAAAGCCGTCGAGTTGGGTGTTACGATACTTGATGAAGCAGGGCTGCTGAAATTGCTGCTAGACAGTTCTGGGGCCAGCACTTGATATGGATGTACTAATCGATAAAGAAGCAAAACAGCTTCTAAAGAATGCAGAATTGATCGCATCTGCTCATATGTTGACGGAAACGGTTGAACGGATGGCTAAAGAGATAACGACGGTATTGGCAGGGCAATATCCATTGGTTCTTTGTGTGATGAGCAGCGCTGTGGTTTTTACTGGGAAGCTATTGCCGTTACTTAATTTTCCCCTGGATTTCGATTACTTACATCCGACTCGCTATAATCACACGCTCCAAGGGGGAGTTATTGAATGGAAAGTATCACCTCCGGATAACTTGAAGGGAAGAGTAGTGCTTGTCTTAGATGATATTCTTGACGAAGGATTCACGCTTGCGGCGATCCGTCAGCGCGTTATGGAGGGTGGTGCAAAAGCTTTTTATAGTGCCGTGCTCGCAGATAAAGTTATCAGTAAAACGAAGCCTATCTGTGCTGATTTTATAGGTATGTCATTACCGGACCGGTATGTATTTGGTTATGGTATGGATATAAAGGGTTTATGGCGGAATTTACCTGCAATCTTCGCTATTAAGGAATAAAGTGGAAAAAAGTATACTTGCAATTATTGGTGGTAGCGGAATGACCAAGCTTGCTTGTCTGGAAATATCACATCGCCAGATTGTGAGAACACCTTATGGTGAGCCATCTGGTCCATTAACATTTGGCAAAATAGATAATCAGGAAATTGTATTCCTGGCACGGCATGGTCATGGCCATACTATTCCACCGCACGCAGTGAATTACCAGGCCAATCTTTGGGCGTTGAGTTTATGTAAACCAAAAAGTGTTATCGCGGTCGTATCAGTAGGAGGCATACGCGCAGATTTGACCCCCGGTAGAGTTGTTGTTCCGGATCAAATCATTGATTATACCTTTGGTCGGAAATGCACTTATTTTGATAAAACTGACAGGCCGATTATTTATACTGATTTTACCCATCCTTTTTGTCTGGAAACCCGCCGCCATCTTCTGTTAGCAGCGGAACGGGCTAACGAGAAGATTATCGATGGGGGTGTTTACGCAGTGACTCAAGGACCGCGGCTAGAAACAGTGGCAGAAGTGAATCGATTGGAGCGGGATGGGGCAGATATGATAGGCATGACAGGTATGCCGGAGGCGGTGCTTGCTAAGGAATTAGGATTACCTTATGCAGCGATTGCGGCTGTGGCGAATCATGCAGCGGGACGTGGCACAAGCGTACGCGCAATTCCGCTGGAGGAGGTTTACGCTGTTTTGGATAAAGCCATGGTAAGTGTGCGAAATATATTGGAACATTTGGTAAAAATAAATGACGATTAGAACTGTTTTAAAAATGGGTGATTCACGCCTGCTGAAAGAGGCGAAGAAAGTGAGTAAAGTCAACACGCCTGAACTTGATGCGCTCATTCAGGATATGATGGATACAATGACAGCACTCAATGGTGCAGGATTGGCTGCTCCGCAAATTGGTGTCGACCAACAAGTAGTTATATTTGGTGTGGACTATAATCCACGCTACCCGAAGGCAGAGGCGGTTCCTTTCACTGTTTTGATTAACCCTGTTGTAACGCCATTATCCAAAAAAATGGAAGAAGACTGGGAAGGATGTTTAAGTGTTCCCGGTATGCGCGGTATGGTACCGCGCTATAGCCGGATTCGTTATGAGGGGGTTGATCAATTTGGTAATGCAATTGACCGGAGTGTAGATGACTTCCATTCGCGTGTGGTTCAACATGAATGTGATCATCTACATGGGATACTTTATCCGATGCGGATCACTGATTTCCGCACATTTGGTTTTACCGATGTGCTGTTCCCCGGGCAAGAAGTCTTGGATGACTAGATCGCTTCTGAGATCACCAAGGTTTGACCACGACGAGGATGACTACTGCAAATAGGATGACAACGGGAATTTCGTTGAACCAGCGATAATAAATATGACTGTGTTGATTGCGATCATGTTTGAAATCGATTAATAACTTGCCACAGTATACATGGTAGGTGATTAACAGGACGACCAGAGCTAATTTAGCGTGTAGCCAGGCTCCAGAAAAACCATAGCCGAGCCATAACCAACTCCCAAATATCAACGTCAATAGTGCTCCGGGTGTCATGATACCGTAGTAAAGCTTACGCTCCATCACTTTAAAGCGATCAATTCCTGCTTGATCAGCGCACATGGCATGATAAACAAATAACCGGGGTAAATAAAACAAGCCGGCAAACCAGGTAACCATAAAAATGATGTGTAATGATTTAATCCAGAGCATAGTGGGTAACCCTTAAATTTTTGGAAAAGAAATAAGTAGTGTTCAAGAACATAAAGATAAATTTCCGATACTGCCAATTAGCACATTCAAAAGTAAAGTAATAATCCTAGATTCCTCAGTTGGGCAGGATGGAGTGTGTGATCTTGCAAGTGCAGGGCAAGGCGCAACGATGCGGAATGGTCGTTCCATTCCAAAGAGTTGCAACGCAGCCATGCGTTTGCAAAATTGCGCAATCCGTCCTGCAGCGGAAACACCCAGAGGGTGAAAATGAAATATGTAGGAAAAATTATTATATTCATAATGTTAACATCAGAACGAGCGATCAACTGAGGAATCTAGGATAATAAATCACTAATGGAATATTGAGGTTGCCGCAAGTTTATTGCAAGAAAGCGGACTATTCTTTGAGCTTGATATTGATTTGACCTTCTGTCACATGAATGTCCTCGATCCCTTCCGAAAAGGATTGCCAAAATCCTGGATCGATACCAAATTCACTGACCAGATCAATGTTTTTTATTCCACCGAGCCAGGCATTAGGGATGGGGACACCCATGATGCTGACACCTTTGAGGATAATGACAGGTTTGTCATGCTGATAGGTTATGCCGATACCGGCATTGAAACGGAGTGTTTTGCCACCCAGTACCGGAAAATCCTCTTCAAGTGGAATGAGTAGTTTTGCACTGACGAGGTCATTAGTAAGATCAATAGCCAGCTTCTGTGCAAGATCGGTATTTTTAGCGAGTAACGCGTTCAACTCGCGTTCAGTGAAACTGATTGCACGTGGAGCATTTTCTTCGGAGTAGGGTTCGGGTTTTAGGAATCCGCTTTCGTCGATCTCACCGTTTTTCTTTTGATTCGTAATATTCGTAGTCTGTGATGATAATCCAGCTTCATAACCGATAGCATGCAGTTTAGCTTCAAGGGTTTTTTCTTCTTCGGTATTCAGTACCACTGGTGTAAACGCTGTAGCGAAAATATAAGTTTTAAGTACCCAGTAGGTGCCAGCGATGGTGATGACGATCGTGAGTAGAACAATCAGCAGTACCTGACTCCAGTGCATATGAGCAGTTTTTCTATCCGTATTTTCAGTAGAATTCATATTAGTGATTAAGTGCTAGCGTCGTCCGTCATACCACATTGATAACCATTTTTTGTCATGCAGCGATCGGTGGGGATGAAGGATGAGACGCAGAAGCTGTCCAAAAACTTCTCGCCTGCTATAGAGTTTAATTTTTCTTGCAGATGTTTCAAGTGGATGTGCTGTTAAAATTGTAAATTTGAGACGATGGGCTTGACCCCATTTCTTGAGTTTCTGACTGAATTCAATTTCCTCTGCTGCATAGAGTTCCAGATTGAAACCACCTATTTCATGAAATGCCTTGCGGTTACATACCATCAATGCACCCGCCGCCCAGCCGAATAAAACAGACAGCATTGTCCATAGCTTTAATATTGCATTCGCCCACCAAGGTTGTCCTGGCATCAGCAGGGTGCTGCCAGCGCCGACATGTTTGCCTTCCTTGATCAGTTGAAAGATGTCGGTTAATAACCCTTCACTCAGCAGACAATCCGCATCCAGAAATATCAGCCAGTCTCCGTTGGCAGCGGCAGCTCCAGCAGTACGTGCACGTGCAATATGGTTGATTGGTTCAAAAATGACGCGTGCCCCGGCCTGTTTTGCCAGCCTGGCTGTATTATCGGTAGAATTGTTATCGACCACGATAATTTCGTGAGTAAAACCAAAATTATGGTTGGCGGCAAGCGCTTCAGTAACAGACTGTAAACACTGACCAATCAAGCGTTCTTCGTTGAAAGCTGGAATAATGATTGAAATATGCATGAAAAATATACTCTCATCAATGTATTGCTAGCATGATGATAGCAAGTTTTATCGATACGCTTCTTTATTAAATTAATCCATACAACAATCATGATTTGGAAACCTAATGTTACGGTTGCCGCCGTTATTGAGCAAAATGGCAAATATCTATTGGTAGAGGAAGATCAACAGGAACAGGGAGTGCAACTCAATCAGCCTGCTGGGCATTTGGAAGCTGGTGAATCCATTATCCAGGCAAGTGTCCGGGAAGTACTGGAAGAAACGGCTTATACTTTTATTCCCCAATGGTTGATTGGCATTTATAACTGGCATTCTTGCGCTGCTGATACGACTTTTTTGCGTTTCGCGCTGTCTGGTATAGTGACCGACTTTGATCCGAATCGAACGCTGGATAGTGGCATTTTGCGTGCTGCCTGGTTTGATCTGAATGAGATTCGTGAACGAAGAAGTTGCCATCGCAGTCCGCTCGTCATGCAATGTATCGAGGATTATTTGGCTGGCAAACGCTATCCTCTAGAAATTTTTACACATTACGATTGAGAATATGAAAAAACAGTGTGTCATAGTAGGGATGTCTGGTGGAGTGGATTCCTCTGTTGCCGCCTTATTATTAAAAGAACAGGGTTATGAGGTCATCGGTTTGTTCATGAAGAACTGGGAAGATGATGATACCAATGAATATTGTTCTTCCCGTCAGGATTTCCTTGATGCGGTATCGGTGGCGGATATTATCGATATTCCGCTGGAAG
Organism: Nitrosomonas sp. Nm33; assembly: GCF_900107265.1. Taxonomy (GTDB): domain Bacteria; phylum Pseudomonadota; class Gammaproteobacteria; order Burkholderiales; family Nitrosomonadaceae; genus Nitrosomonas. Next base: position 17,618 of record NZ_FNPJ01000037.1, read on the forward strand.
TGATCAATTTCTCGGCTGAGTATAAAGAACGCGTATTCAGTTTGTTTCTTGCGGAATATAAGGTTGGGCGAACGCCCAATCCGGATGTATTGTGCAATGCTGAAATCAAATTCAAGGCCTTTCTCGATCACGCTATTACCCTCGGTGCAGATTTTATTGCCACTGGCCACTATGCGCAGGTACGTAAAATTCATGGCTCGTATCAGTTGTTGAAAGGTGAGGATGGCAGCAAGGATCAGAGCTATTTTCTCTATCGTTTAAACCAGGCACAACTGGCCAAAGCACTATTTCCTATCGGGCATCTTTACAAGCGCGAGGTACGTCAAATCGCACATGCGCACAAATTACCAAATTTTTCCAAGAAGGATAGTACCGGTATTTGTTTTATCGGCGAGCGCCCTTTTCGTGAATTTCTCAACCGATATTTACCGCATGAACCAGGTGAAATCCAGACACCAGAAGGAAAAGTAGTCGGTAAGCATATCGGTCTAATGTATTACACCATTGGTCAACGGCAGGGGTTAGGTATTGGTGGGATCAAGGATGGCAATGAAAAACCGTGGTTTGTTGCAGGTAAGGATAGGGCAAGAAATGTACTGATCGTGGTGCAGGGACATGATCATCCGGCATTGCTTCGTTCTACCTTATGGGCGACCGATCTGTCTTGGATCAGTGGCAAGACGCCTCATTGCAATTGGGTGTATGCAGCTAAAACCCGGTATCGGCAGATTGATGCACCTTGTGCCATTACGCGCCTTGATCAAGGGAGTTGTCAAATTGACTTTGCACAGACACAGTGGGCAGTGACACCCGGGCAATCAGTTGTGGTGTATGAAAGTAAGGTGTGTCTGGGTGGGGGAGTGATTGCTGGCGGCGAATAATCTGCGTCCACCTGGAATCTGCCGAAGCATTCATGCGGCTTAATCTTTGGGTGCCGTATTGATAAAAGATTCACGTTGTTCCAGTTTGTCAATCAGTCTGGCAAGGTTGGGATAAGATTTGCGCCATTCAATTTGTGGAAAACGAAAGATCAGGTAGCCGATCGCACAGCCCAGTGCGATATCGGCTAACGTCATGGCTTCTCCTTCACACCAGTCATTGCTGCCCAATTCCATTGCGGCAGCTGCCAAACCCAGATCAATTTTCTTTTGCTGGCGGCTTATCCATTCATGACTTTGCTGGATATCAGGACGTTTAAGTTCCAGGAAAACGGCTGCTGCTGCATCACAAATACCGTCTGCCAGTGCTTCCCAACGCTTTACTCTCCACCGATAACAGCCAGGTTCTGGAATAAGGCGAAAAGTGGACGCGGTATTCTCCAGATAATCCAAATATTCTGCGATCACACGTGAATCAAACAGTGTTTTCCCATCATCCATGATCAGAACAGGTACTTTGCCCAGCGGATTAAGATAGGCAACGTGTGTGTTGGTATTCCAGGGAATATCTATATCAAAATCATGGCTGATGTGTTTTTCGGCCAGAATGATGCGAATTTTACGTACATAGGGGCAGGTCAACGAGCCAATCAGTTTCATGGTGTTATCCTTTAGTAATGCTTTAATTACTGATTATACGTATCTGCGTCATTTATGGGTATAACGGCCTATGTTAAAATACCTGCTAAAACAAGGACACAGAAAAAATGAGTTTTTCCCCTATTTACGCGCTTTCTCCGCTGGATGGTCGTTATCACAGTAAGGTAGTAGATTTACGACCTTATTTTAGTGAGTTCGCATTGATTCATTATCGGGTGCGAGTAGAAATTGAATGGCTCAAGGCATTAAGTAATGAACCAGTCATCTCAGAGGTGCCTGTCTTTTCTTCTGCTACGATCGTACAGTTGGATAATCTGGTAGAGAATTTTTCCATTGCTGATGCAGAAGCGGTTAAAGCGATTGAAATGCGTACCAACCATGATGTTAAAGCAGTTGAGTATTGGTTGAAAGAGTCTTTGGCAGAAAATGCCGAAATCAGTCAAGTAGCTGAATTCATTCATTTCGCTTGCACTTCAGAGGATATCAATAATCTCTCTTATGGCATGATGCTTCAAGTCAGCCGAAATCGGGTAATGTTGCCGATGCTCAAAAAGATTATCGACAGCCTTACGCAATTGGCACATCAGTTGACGGATGTTTCCATGCTTGCACGTACGCATGGCCAGCCTGCTACACCTACGACGATGGGTAAGGAAATCGCCAATGTGGTGTATCGTTTGCAGCGTGGCTATGAGCAACTTGCGAACGTATCCATTTTAGGCAAAATCAATGGTGCAGTAGGTAATTACAATGCGCACACAATAGCCTACCCCATGCTTGACTGGGAAAAATTTTCCCACGCTTTTGTGGAGAAATTAGGTCTGGTTTTCAATCCTTATACCACGCAGATTGAACCACATGACTTCATTGCTGAGTTATTTGATACTTATGCACGTATTAACACAGTATTGCTCGATATGGATCGCGATATCTGGGGATATATTTCACTGGGTTATTTCAGGCAAAAAATTAAAGATGGAGAAGTGGGATCATCTACTATGCCGCACAAGGTTAACCCAATCGACTTTGAGAACTCGGAGGGTAATTTGGGGATGGCCAATGCATTATTCCGACATCTGAGCGACAAACTTCCCATATCCCGCTGGCAGCGCGATTTGAGCGATTCTACCGTGTTACGTAATATGGGCGTAGCACTTGGGTACACCTTGTTAGCTTATGATTCCTGTATTAAAGGATTGAGTAAGCTAGAAATCAATTCCACACGATTGCAGCAAGATTTGCAAGATTCCTGGGAAGTGCTGGCTGAGCCTATTCAAACAGTCATGCGCCGTTATGGGATAGCTAATCCTTATGAGCAGCTTAAGGCACTGACGCGCGGAAAAGCCGGTATTACTCAAGAAACCTTGCACCAGTTCATTGACAGTCTTGATATTCCAGCGGTTGACAAAAAACGTTTATTGGAATTAACCCCACAAAATTACACAGGATTAGCGTCTTTTTTGGCTGCGAGAATTGGTAGCTAGTGAGTGCTATTTTAGCATCGATATCAGTACCTTAGAAATAGTGTTTTATTAGATTTTCTCGTGGTTAAGTTATTTTTTGATATTTAAATTAGTTAAATGGATTGAAATTGGAATAACTGCCTCAATTTATTAAAATAGCTGCCCTAATTTATTGGAATAACTGCCCCAATTTAACTATCCAAAACAAGAGGTAAGTATGCAAGAATCAAACAAATCGCAAACAGATGAACAAGAGTTGATATCGGTAAGTGGTGAAACAAATGAAGCTGAGGCTTCCAAAGAGAGAAGTACCAAAGAGACCGAGTCACAAGTAGAGATGATGCCCAGTCTTGAGGAGTTATTGAAAGAGGCCGAGTTAAGAGCAGCTGAACATCATGATGCTTGGTTGCGCGCCAAAGCAGAAGCCGAGAATATCCGTAAGCGTGCTCAGTCAGATATTACCAATGCACATAAATATGCTATTGAAAAATTTTCGAATGAATTACTGGCAGTGATGGATAGTCTGGAAGCTGCGCTGGCGGCTGAGAATACGACTCTGGAAAATTTTAAAAATGGCGTGGAATTGACACAGAAGCAGTTGGCTGCTGTTTTCGAGAAATTTAATATTAAATCCATCAATCCAAATAGCGAGAAATTTGATCCCCATCAGCATCAAGCAATGTGTATGGTGGAATCAGATCTTCCCCCGAATACGGTAACACAAGTATTGCAGAAGGGTTATATGCTGCATGATCGGGTAATTCGTCCGGCGATGGTAGCCGTCTCGAAAGCTAAAGATACTTGAAATTTCAGTAGAAATCTCCACTTCCGGATATTAGATAAGTTCTTCGTTTTAACCTATTAAAGGATCGAGCAAGTATGTCAAAAATAATCGGTATCGACTTGGGTACCACTAACTCGTGTGTAGCTGTAATGGAGGGTGGTAAGCCCAAAGTCATTGAAAATTCTGAAGGTGCACGAACAACGCCTTCTGTTGTAGCTTATGCGGATGATAATGAAATCCTGGTAGGCGCTGCTGCTAAACGACAAGCTGTGACCAATCCTAAGAATACCCTGTTTGCCATAAAACGGCTTATCGGCCGCCGCTTTGACGAAGAAATGGTACAGAAAGACATTAAGATGGTGCCTTATAGTATTGTCCGCGCGGATAATAATGATGCCTGGGTCGAAGTGCGTGGAAGAAAGATTGCGCCACCTGAAATTTCAGCGCAAATACTGATGAAAATGAAAAAAACTGCTGAAGATTATCTGGGAGAACCAGTAACGGAGGCTGTGATTACAGTGCCTGCCTACTTTAATGATTCGCAGCGTCAGGCTACCAAAGATGCAGGCCGGATTGCCGGATTGGAAGTTAAACGCATTATCAACGAGCCGACTGCTGCAGCTTTGGCTTTTGGAATGGATAAGAAAGAAGGCGATCGTAAGATCGCTGTATACGATTTAGGTGGCGGTACCTTCGATATTTCCATTATCGAGATTGCAGAAGTAGAAGGTGAACATCAATTTGAAGTACTCGCTACCAATGGGGATACATTCCTGGGAGGTGAGGATTTTGACTCGCGGGTGATTGAATATCTGGTCAATGAATTTAAGAAAGAAACCAGTATCGATCTGAAAAAAGACATCCTTGCGCTGCAACGTTTGAAAGATGCGGCAGAGAAAGCCAAAATTGAGTTGTCCTCTAGCCAGCAGACAGAAGTCAATCTGCCTTACATTACGGCGGATGCTTCAGGACCGAAACATCTCGCCATAAAGATTACCCGTGCCAAATTGGAAAGCCTGGTTGAAGATTTGATTGAGCGGACAGCCGAACCATGCCGTATAGCAATCAAGGATGCTGGCTTACCCTTTTCTGAGATCGATGATGTCATTCTGGTAGGCGGACAAACTCGCATGCCTAAGGTGCAGGAGAAAGTTAAAGAGATTTTTGGTAAAGAGCCGCGGAAGGATGTCAACCCTGATGAAGCTGTTGCAATCGGTGCGGGTATACAAGGCGGTGTCTTGCAAGGGGAGGTCAAGGATGTATTGTTGCTGGATGTGACGCCTTTGTCGTTGGGTATTGAAACCCTGGGTGGTGTCATGACCAAACTGATCCAGAAGAATACCACTATCCCGACCAAAGCAGCGCAGGTATTTTCAACAGCAGACGATAGTCAGACTGCAGTGACGATTCATGTGCTGCAAGGTGAACGGGAAATGGCATCCGGCAACAAAAGTTTGGGTCAATTTAACTTGACGGATATTCCACCTGCTCCACGTGGTATGCCACAAATCGAAGTGACTTTCGATATTGATGCAAATGGTATTTTGCATGTGTCAGCTAAAGATAAGGCGACCGGTAAGGAAAACAAAATCAAGATACAGGCGAGTTCTGGTTTGTCGGAAGAAGAAATTAAACGTATGGTCAAGGACGCTGAAACGCATGTTGAAGAAGACAAGAAAGCGTTGGAGCTTGTCAATAGCCGTAATCAATGTGATGCCATGATTCATTCAGTCAGAAAATCGCTGACAGAGTATGGTGATAAACTGGCGGCGGATGAAAAATCAAAAATTGAAGCTGCACTGAAAGAAGCGGAAGAAGCGCTTAAATCGAATGATAAAGATATTATTGATAAAAAGACCCAAGCGCTGACCGAAGCTTCTCAAAAACTGGCAGAAAAGATTTATTCCCAGGCACAATCAACACAATCGACAGCTGAATCAGCCTCTGCTAAGAAAGAGGAGAAGACAGTAGAAGGTGAGGTGGTTGATGCTGAATTTGAAGAAGTGAAAGACAAGAAATAGTTTTTCCAGTTTATTGTATTGGTGCCAGGACGCAGAGATGCAAGGGTAAAAAAGGATTCCTTGCTTACTCTGCGTTTTGGTGTTTATCGAAATATTATTAACTTTTAAAATCAGAATTAAATCGGGATTCCAATATATCTAGCAAAATATTTGGCAAATAAATTGTGCTGCTTTGATTATATTCTGACAGTCGGAAACTTTTATGAGTAAACGCGATTACTATGACGTTCTCGGTGTCGGCAGAGATGCTGATGAAAGTGAGATAAAAAAAGCTTATCGTAAGCTGGCTATGAAATATCACCCAGACCGAAATGCTGGTGATGCCAAGGCCGAAGAGCATTTTAAAGAAGCTAAAGAAGCCTATGAGATACTGTCTGATTCCAGTAAACGGGCGGCATATGACCAGTATGGTCATGCAGGTGTAGATGCCAGTGCGGCAGGAGCGGGAGCGCATGGATTTGGTGATGTATTCAGTGATATTTTCACTGATATCTTTGGTATGCGTGGTGGTGGTGGACGATCTCATATTCAGCGTGGCGCCGATTTACGCTATAACCTGGAGATTACCTTGGAGCAAGCTGCTCGTGGTGCCGAAACCAAAATTCGCATTCCTACTATGGTAGTTTGCGATACTTGTCACGGTGATGGTGCCAAGCCTGGGACTTCACCTAAAACCTGTATGACGTGTGATGGACATGGTCAGGTCAGAATGCAACAAGGCTTTTTCTCTATTCAGCAAACATGCCCCAAATGTCATGGCAGTGGCAAAATGATTACTACGCCATGTTCATCGTGTCATGGTGTGGGTCGAGTCAAGCAGCATAAAACACTGAGTATTAAGATCCCAGAAGGTGTTGATGAAGGTGATCGCATTCGCATGTCTGGCGAGGGTGAAGCAGGGATTAATGGTGGCCCGCCAGGAGATTTGTATGTTGTCATTCATTTATCAAGCCACCCTGTGTTCCAGCGTGATGGTAATGATTTACACTGTGAAATACCCATCAGTTTTACTGCAGCAGCATTGGGTGGGGAAATTGAGGTGCCAACACTGGACGGTCATGCAAAGATCAAGATTTCTCCAGAAACGCAAACTGGCAAGATTTTTCGCATGCGAGGTAAGGGAATAAAAGGTGTCCGTAGCCATGCTGCTGGTGATCTCCTATGTCATGTCGTAGTGGAAACACCTGTTAATCTAACATCACGTCAGAAAGAGTTATTACATGAACTCGAGGATATTAGCCAGAAAGATGATTCCCGTCATAGCCCACGGGCAAAATCATGGATGGAAAAAGCGCGTGAATTTTTTTCAGAAAAAAACTAAGTATGGTATTGGATTGATTTTTTGTATTTTGTTCGACTTGGTTCATCAAAAGGCAATAGGTTGTAGGTGAGAGAACTGCTACCAGCACAAATAGGGTAGAGGATTGCTCTGGTGGATTCTGGTTTATTGAGAGATAATTAAGAATTTAATAAGCAATTTGAGCGCCTCACGAAAGAAAGTAAAACAGAGCATGCCAAGATAAAATGCAGTGGGTATATTTCTTTAAATGACTGACTACAGTTAATAACTGTTTCCATAATATCCTGCCTTAATGAGTTGCTCCACTTGCAGTATTAGGGTGAGCAACTCTCAACTATTAGAAGTGGCATAGCTTTTTATCCTTGATTTTGCAGAGTAGTTGCTAAGTTGGAATATATGCTTAAATACCCAAAATGGCTGTTAATTGTCCTAACAGTCAGTATGCTGTTTATCGCTTTGCCCTGTGATAACCTTCGAGCTAATAATCTAATAAACTTTCTTAGGGATAGCAGAATAGAATTTGGTGGCTGGATTGATGCGGGTGCAACTTTTAATCCCAGACAGAGAGATGGATTCAATGGTCCTGTCATTTTTAATGATCAAGCCAATAAGTTTCAGCTCAATCAATTTAATGTGTTTATGCGGCGCCCTGTGGTATCAATGGGAGATGCATGGGATATTGGTGGTCGCTTCGATTTCATGTTTGGTACAGACGCTATTTTCACTCAGGCTTTTGGTGTGCCAGCTTTTGATGTCAATACTGGGGAGCCATTAAAGAGAAGTAATTGGGATCTGGATTTATGCTGTTCTTCGACACGTACCTACGGTATCGCACTTCCACAAACTTACTTAGAGGTTTACGCACCCATTGGAAATGGACTCAATGTCAAGTTAGGTCACTTCTATACCCCAACAGGTTTTGAGACAGTTCCGGCGCCTGACAACTTTTTTTATTCACGCGCTTATACCTTGAATATCGGTGAGCCTTTTACCCATACAGGTTTACTGGCAAACTATAATCTCAATGAGAATTGGTCAATCATGGGGGGCGCAATTACTGGCAGTGCTATGGGTGGTTGGGACGGTGGATGGGATAAAGAATTGGGTAACTGGGGTGGAATTGCCGGTTTTACTTGGACCAGTGATAATCGTAATACTACCCTCCATCTCTCCGGTACTTATAGCGAAACTTCTACACGAAGCAGCGAACCCTGGGGATTTTATAACATTGTTTTACGGCACAGGATTACGCCTAGAACCCTGCTGGTGCTCCATCATGTGTATGGTCATGCCGGTGGGGTTTTGTTGAATAATCTGAAATTCACCAATGTTGTTAAAGATGCAGAATGGTATAGCTTTATCACACATCTATATTATGACTTAACGAGTGATTTGTCAGTGGGTGTTCGAGGGGAATGGTATCGTGACGTAGATGGTTTTCGTAATCCTTCCCCTTTCAGGATCGCAGCTGCCACCAATGTTGTTGATGGAAGAGCCGTCAGTTTTGCAGGCGATATCAACAGGGTAACGATTACACCTGCTGATTATTATGCAGTCACTGTTGGGATGAACTGGAAGATAGCTAAGGCGCTGAAACTTAAATGGGAGTTATTACAAAAACTTACTATCCGTTCCAACATACGCTATGATAGGGTTGAAGCTTATAAGGCAGCTACTTACAGACCTTTTAACGGCCATAAGGATCAAGTTCTGTTTTCACTTGATTTTTTACTGCCTTTTTAACAATGGCTGCCTTTACGAATAAAAATATTCTTCGCTCTCAAGAAACTAGAATAATTCCAGACTCCTTTCTTGGAAGGCACTTATATGAAATTGTAGAAATTATAAGGCAAGCTACGATAACGGCTGTTAATGGTGCAGCTTGCTCAATTTCTATAGTTGGTTTTTAGAGTCTTTTTAGAGATTATTGAATCAGAATTGTGCTCGTCTGCGTCAGTGTAATTGAGTTCTTTTTGTTCTTTTGCCATTTTGCGATGAATGGCGGCTTCTTTTAAATTCTTTTCTAATGATTGCTCATAATAGCGAATATTGGCCGTGGCATGAGATTTGAGATCTAGACCTTTCCTACCATAATAATAATTATGATCTTCATACTCCTGAAGCCGTTTCTTTTGCTCTTGTAATTTCGCTTGCATCTCATTAGCTATATTTTCGTGATATTTTGCTAAAGCATCATGATTTTTGTAATCTATGGCAAGTCGGTTAGCATTATGGATTTCGTTATTTTGAACATTTCCCATAGGATTCATTTGTGCACAGGCAGACAAAAACACGAGTATCAGTCCAGGCAACAAAAAGGATCTTACCTTCATAATGATACCTCCACTAGATAACTTAAATTTCACTCCTTTCACCTTCAAAGATTGTTGTTTAGTTATTTTGCTGAGAATAGCCATATTATATATATGGTCAATACGTTCTCTCTAGGAAACATATTAATAGCTAATTTGTCAGCTATACATGGTGACTACTCTGTCTCCTAGAATCAAACATAATTAAGATTATTGTAATAAGATTATTATTTTTAATACATTAGCTCTGCTAATATGATTTGATCTTGGTTAAATTAATTTCTTAATGATAATAATATCCACTAAATGCATAAAAAATAAGTAACAACAGATGAACTGTATTGTTGATAATATAGATACAATGAAGTGATATTAGACTTATGTTAAATTAAATGTGTGACAGAATTATGACGATAAGAATATATGTACCAGATTTCAATATAAGTAATTATCAGAGTTCTGGCGACGTAAGGGTTGCCTGGTTTCCTGATCCCCACTCTGACCGACCATCGTTAGTGTCATTCCTCGGATCTGTCGGTTACTTAGCAATTTCTGGCGATGAGGTTTCATCTCGCCTTTGCCTGTGACCCAAGAAGGGCCTGATCGCTTATCTCTTTACTGTCTTGTCCTGTCCTGGCAATCGGTTTCGGTGAATCCCTATCATTAACATTATTTGAAAATAGGGGGACTGAGAATGAGTAATCAATCATTATCCAATCATCAGATCATCGTTGGGGGAGTCGATACACACAAAAACCTTCATTTTGCAGCTGTAGTCGATGCATATGAGTGAGTGCTTGCCAGCAGTTCTTTCCCAACAACGCGACAAGGTTATAAATCAATGTTGAATTGGATACAATCCTTTGGTGAAGTCAAACGTAATTGGTGTAGGGTGTACTGGGACTTATGGTGCAGGTCTGCTAAGGTATCTACAACAATTTGATATTGAAATTTTAGAAGTCACCTCGCTTGATAAAGCAGACGGCGCAAGCGCGGCAAAGACAACGCAATCGATGCGGAGAATGCAGCTCACGCAGTATTCGCGGGGATACGCACCGTGACACCTAAAACTCGTGACGGCATGGTGGAATCGTTACGGGTTCTCAAGGTAGCAGGAAGGCCGCTATTGCAGCTCGTCGCATCGCACTGCAAATGATCGAAATGAATATTATTCTTTGCACCTGAGTCGATTTGTGATTACCTACGCACAATGACTCGCATGCAATTAATCCGTACTCTTGCCGCCTGGAGACCAGATCTGGGTGGATATCGTGATATTTCCACTGCATACAAAATTGCATTGAAATCGCTTGCACGTAGATATTTGGAGTTACATGATGAGATTGCGGATTTGGATGTGATGATCTCAGCCATTGTTGATGAGCTTGCTCCTGAGCTGATTTCAGGCAAAGCCATTGGATATGAATCTGCTGCCCAACTATTGATTACCGCTGGAGACAATCCAGAACGATTGAAGTCTGAGGCTGGCTTTGCAGCACTGTACGGTGTAAATCCAATTCCAGCCTCATCAGGCAAGATCAATAGACACAGACTGAATCGTGGAGGTGATAGAGCAGCAAACAGTACGTTGCATATTATTGCTATAGGGCGACTAAGAACAGACGCTAAAACAAAAGAGTACGTTGAGAAACGTGTAACACAAGGCAACACGAAACTTGATGCACTTCGATGTCTTAAACGTTATATCGCAAGAGAGATATATTACATTTTGAAAAAGCGGAATAATTTTATCAATAGCACACATATTGCCGCTTGATATTTAGGGTCTGTTGACATTTCACACAGGTAGCCACAGATACCCGCATGCCATGGCAACCATACTTTCATAATTTCTCTTTAGTTTGTCGTATCGTGTTGC